>CALBTA010000321.1 GCA_937967755.1 uncultured Planctomycetaceae bacterium
ACCGGTTTTTCACCAAAAAATCTGGAAAGATTTTCCAAATTTGCGCCAATCCCGCGTTTGGGCGGCCATTTTCCCGAAAAAACTTTCGGCCCCGGTGAAAAACCTCCCAGAATCCCGTAGAACGGATCGCCGATCCGTTCGAGGCACAAAGCCTCGACGGCAGAGACTGCCTAGAACCCCGGACTCTTAGCAATACTTCATGATTGCAGCCAACGTGCGCTCGATGTCTTCAGGCGGATCGGTCTCAAAGGTGATCGGCTGGTTGGAGTTGGGGTGTAGGACTTCCAGTTTCCTCGCGTGGAGCGCAGCCCGCTGCAGCAGAAGTTCCTCGCCGTTGGCCGCTTGTCGGTCCAGGTCGCCGACGTTCAATCGAGAGCGCCCGCTGTAGAGCCGGTCGCACAAAATAGGGCATCCGATGTGGGCGAGGTGAACGCGGATTTGGTGCGTCCGCCCGGTCTTGGGCGTGACGCGAACAGCGGCGAAAGGGCCATGGCGCTGCACAACTTCATAGAATGTCTCCGCATCGCGGCTGGTGGCATGGCCGGAGCGAATGGCCATTTTTTCTCGCTGATAAGGGTGCACCCCGCTCGATTGGCGGATGATGTCACGGTCTCGGTTAGGTGCGCCCGCGGTAATTGCGAAGTACTCTTTCCGCGTCGTGCGCTCTTCGAATTGTTTCGCCAGGTGCAAGTGCGCGGCATCAGTTTTTGCCACCACTATCACACCGCTGGTTTCGCGGTCTAGCCTGTGGACAATGCCCGGTCGCGTCGGGCCGCCGATTCCGCTGAGTTGCTGAAAGTGAAATGCCAGCGCCGCGGTCAACGTTCCTTGCCAATGGCCCTTCGCCGGATGAACCACCATCCCGGCTGGTTTGTTGATCGCCACCAGCCAGTCATCTTCGAACAGAATCTCCAGCGGAATATTTTCCGGCTGCGGGCCTTCCCGAGGAATGTCAGGCACGGCGGCGTGAACAATCTGCCCCGCATTCAAACGATAAGCTGGTTTGGCGCGCTTGCCATCCACGGTCACTTCGCCAGCGGTAATTACCCGCCGCAGATGCACACGCGAAAACTCCGGCATCTCGCGGGCGAGCAAAACATCCAAGCGTAGGCCCGCATCGGAATCGTCGACGGTGAATTCCCTCGACGGAACATTAGAAGGAGCTTCGTCCGACATCGGCGTGCGACTACGGCTCGTCCGAATCGGCGTCGGGATCGGAATCGGGCTGCGAATCACTCGCGGCATCGTCGTCAGCCGCATCGTCACCAGATTCGTCGCTTGGATCGGAACCGAAGTCTAAATCGCTTGCGCCCGGTTCGCCGAGCGGATCCAGCGCGCCCGGCAGATTGAAATCGGGATCGTCAGGCAACTCGTTCTCTGGTGGTTGCGGGAAGAAACTGTGTCCGCCACCGGGTACCGTGCCTCCTGGAAATCCGCCGGGTGTCGAGCCAGGCGGAAAGCGGTCGCGGGTGGCGGTAGGCTCGACCGTGGCGGGATCTACGCTGGCGTACCACTGGAACCAATCTTCCATGCCCTTGAGGTTCTCTGCACGTTCGGCTGCTGCTTTTCCCAGCGCCGAATCGGGCCACGTACCCGCCAGCGTTTCGTACTGTTCAACAGCGCTATCGCCTTCGGCCAGTGCGTCGAACGTAGCGGCCAGGCCCCAGTGTGCCCGCTGTAGCAGCAGTCTGTTTTGGGAATCCGGCAAGCCGTCGGCCCCTTTGATCACCTCTTCAAAGTCGAGTTGCGCTTTATCTAAATCGTCGAGCGCCTCTTCGCGATCCTTAAATCGCGTGTTGGCACCCCGCAGCAACTGGGCTTCCGCGGCCATCAACCTCGCCCACAGTCCAGGAGCTTCGTCAGGATATTTCTCGGCGACGTTCGTTAGCTCGGCGATGCGTGCGTCGACGTTATCGGCATTGCTGGCGTCCAACGAAGCGGCCTGATAGTAATCGCCCCATGAATCGGCTGAAGAACTTGTCGTCCGGCCGGAAAGGTAAACCACGGCGGCAATCGCAGCGATCAGCAGCCCCCCGCCGATGAGAATTGTGTTGGCGTGCGGCTTGAGTTGTTCGATCGTCTTGGCCAACCAGGCAGCCAATGCGTTGGTCTGCAACTCGTGACGTCGTTCGGCTTTCATCGGTCAACCTATGGTCGGCGGTGCCCATCGCAGATGGCGATCGAGCGATGGCATTGGGGGAGCGTAGCGGGTTCCCGCAGCCGCAAATAAACAGCCGCAGCACCCGCTGGAAGTATAGCGCTTGCAAAGTCTTAACGTCAAGCCCGATAGGGGTTTATTGACATTCGAGCGGGCCAGACTTAGGATCAAATTTCGTGACAGGAGCACTCGCAATTTCATGTCGCAATCTTGCCGAATCTCGGCCGGCTGACGATAAGGCGAAGGCCGGGCACTGTCCAATTCGCAGGCATTGATATGCGTGAACAAGAAATCCAAGTTCGACGCTGGCCGGTCCTTCTTTCCGGCGGTTGGGGATGCGTTTTTCTATTGGCGATGTCCGCAGTGGCAGAAGCGGAACTGACGCCAGACAGCCCGGAAGTGAAGCGGCTAATCGAAAAGGGCATGGCCTACCTGGAAGACAATACCGACCAACGGCTAGGGGGGCGATGTTTGGTGGGACTGTGCCATTTGAAGCACTCTGGCAATGCCCAGCACCCGCGCGTCGCCGAAGCGATCGCTGCTTGCGAGCGGGTTTGCCGGGCCGACGCTGAAGACATTCGCCAGGATATCTACAGCACAGGCATCGCGATCTTTTTCCTGTGCGAGGCCGATGGCGAAAAGTACAACAGCCAGATCGAACGCCTGGTGAGATCGCTGGTGCTTCGGCAGAAACCGGGCGGCGGGTTCGGCTACCCGGATGGCCGCCACGGCGAGACCGGCGACACTTCGATGACCCAGTATGCCGTATTGGGGCTGTGGTCGGCCAGGCAACACGGCATTGCCGTGCCTCACGAAACGGTAGAGAAAGTTGCCAACTGGCTGATCCGAACGCAAGACCCCGGCGGGGCTTGGGGATATCAAGGAAACGACCCTGGCAACTACCAGCGCGTTAAACAAACGCCGTTGCGGCCGTCGCTCGCCGCGGCGGGGTTGGGGAGTACGTATATCAGCGCTCACATGTTGGGACTGACGCGGGAAGTTGAAGACCGCAGCATCGAAGGGCTTCCAGCCGCGTTTCAGCGCGTCGCCGACCCGAAGCCAGACAATCCAGAAGGTGAACCCAAGGAAGTTGACCCCCGCCGAATTGCAGGCGCACAGGCGGACGGCAACCGCTGGTTCTCTCGAAATTTCGGCTACAAGAAAGAAACGTGGGTTTACTACTACATGTACGCTTTGGAGCGCTGCATGAGTTTCCGTGAACTCGTTGAAGGGCGGAAAACGAACAACCTATGGTACGACCGGGGAGTCCGTTTCTTGGAGGAGCAGCAGCAAGAAAACGGCAGTTGGCACGATCGCGAAGCGGCCGTCGATACTGCGTTTGCGCTGTTGTTTTTGATGCGCGGCACGAAGAAAACGATCGAATCGACCGTTAGCGAAAGCTACGAAGGTCTGCTGGTCGGCGGTCGGGGTTTGCCCAAAGACACCAGCAGCGTGAAGGTCGACGGCGGGCGGCTGATCGGGCGTTCCCTTTCGGCGGGTGTGGAAGAAATGCTGGCGATCTTGGAAGACCCTGAGCACGACGACTATCAGCAAGCGCTGCGGTTTCCTCCGAACGTCGATCTAGATTCCCAGGACGAGGCTACCCGGGGAGAAACGATCCGCCGGCTTCGCAAGATCGCCGTCGTGGGATCGCCAGCGGCGCAGGTTCAGGCAATCAACCTGTTGGCTCGCGCGGGTGATTTGGCTTCTGTGCCAACCTTGATATCCGCACTTTCCGATAGCGGCGACCGGCAGGTTGTGGTAACAGCGCGCGACGGCCTGCGCCGCATCAGCCGGCGATTTGAAGGGTTCGGGCTGAGTGACGATCCGAGCGCTGCGGAAGTCGCTGCGGCGGCCCAGCGTTGGCGGCAGTGGTACCGCACCATCTCACCGGAAGGGAGTTAGCTGTGGCCAACGGTTCACATCGCCGGGCTGCCGAACTGCCGCCGGGGCTGCGCATTTCGTCGTACGACCGGGTCGCTGGAATCCTGGTTGCCTTGTTGGTGCTGGCCGGTTTCGCGGTGATTGTCCTGTTCCTTCTTTGGCTCGCTGGCAAGGCATTGGCCGGCCACGAAGCGCCGCCGCTGGAGTTGTTGGAAGAGCGTCCGGCAGGAAACATGACCGCCATGGGCGTGGGGCAGGAAATGGTTGAGCCGGGCGTCGAACAATTCGCGGACATTCAAACTCCGCAGTTAGCCGACACGCTGGCGGCGGTCACGACGGTCGTCACCACACAGCAAGCCAGCCTGGACGACCTGTTCGGCGATGCCAGTCAGACGGGCGCGGGGCAAGGTGACGGAAGCCGCACCGCCAACGGAAGCGGCGGAGACGGCGATCAAGAAATTGTGCCTCGCTGGGAGCGATTCCAAATTCAGCTTACGAGCAACAGCCCAGCGGCGCATGCGCGCATCTTGGACAATTTCAACATCGAGCTAGGTGTTCTTGGCGGCGGCGTCGACGGCATCACTTACGTGTCGAAACTTGCGGCCGCCCAGCCCACAACGCGTACGGGGTTCGGCGACCAGGAAAACCGATTGCTGTTCCCGCAAGACTCTGCCCTGCGGGCTCTTGACTTGCAGTTGCTGGCCAAGGCGAATGTTGATTCGAAAAACAGGGCGATTGTCTATTGCTTGCCCGCCGATGTGGAAAACCAACTCGCCGTGCTCGAGCGGCGACACGCAGGCCAGCGCCCCTTGGAGGAAATTCAGCGGACGGTCTTTGGTGTACAATCAGCGGGTGACGGGTACGTGCTCTACGTCATTCGACAAGAGTATCGTCTGTGAAAATCGAAGCCCTCAAGCATAGCCGAACTCGCCAAAGTTTGGAGGCTTGGAGAAACGTGACCGTAACATCAGACGTCTGGTGACTCCTGCTACATGAAATCCCCAAAAGGCTAACCCGGCCCGCTCGCCATGGAATTGCTGACTTTCGTTTTCGGCCTGGTGATCTATGTGATGTTGGGGTTGATTGCTTTGTGGGGTTTTTTTTCGGTCGCGCTCACTTGGCGGCGGGTCGCCCAAACGCGGTTCCGCAGCGAGGCCGAGCAGGACGAATTCCTGAATGAAATTCACGCGCCCATTTCTGCCAAGAATTTCGAAGCAGCAATTCAAGCGTGCAGCGGCGACACCCGGGCCATGCCGCTGTTGGCCCATTTAGCACTCGCCAATCGCAAGATGGGCTATGTGAAGGTTCGGCAGTTGGTGCTCGACCGGTTTCAGCGCGACGTGCTTTCCGACTTGGAGTACCGGTTGAGTTGGGTTTACACGGTCATTAAGAGCGCGCCGATGATTGGGCTGCTGGGTACGGTGATTGGCATGATGGGGGCGTTTGGAAAGCTGGCGGCGCGCGAAGGGAACCTCGAAGCCACCTCGCTGGCGTCTGACATTATGCTCGCCCTGATCACCACCGCCTGCGGGCTGGCCATCGCCATTCCGCTTGTGCTCTGCGCCAACAGCATCAACGTTCAAATTCGCAAAATGGAAGAATTGATCGCCGCGGGACTGACGCAGATGTTAGAGATGATCCGCGTGGCTGAAGGCGATGCGGAATAGATCACAGGTGCCCGCGCAATTGATTGACGATGACAACGCTAGATGATCAACCCGAAGACCTGGGCCAGATTGACGATCTGTTGACGATTCGCCCTCGGCGGATGCAATTGCCCGAGGCGGATATTGACATCACGCCGATGATCGACATCACTTTCTTGCTGCTGGTTTTCTTCCTGGTTGCTTCGGCCATCGCCAGTCAGACGCCGGTGAATCTGCCCGAGGCCCGTTACGGCGACGCGGTCTCGGCGGACGAAGCGGCGGTCGTCACCATCGCTGCCGACGGAACTGGCGGAGCGGCCATCTACAAGGGCGACGGCATCAACGATAATTGGCGGCTGACAAGCAGTTCGCTGCCGGCACAAGAAGACGAACTGGCCGAGTATATGCAAAGCCAATTCGACTCCGACTCCGGTAAACGCCATGTGCTGATCAAAGCGGCGAAGGAGGTTCGGCACCGCCATGTTGTTCGCGTTTCGCACGCTGCCGGGCGCGTTCTAACCAGCGGCCAGCTTTACGTCGCTGTGGCGGAGGAAGAGTAACAATGGCTTTGAAATTCCGCTGCCCGACATGCCAGGAACTTTTCTCTGCACAACGCGATATGCAAGGTGCGGAAGTCACCTGTCCGCTTTGCGAGACCTGCTTTGAATTGCCGCGAGAGGAACCGCCATCGCCAGAAGGGACGACCGACAAGACCGCGCTGCGTGCCGATCAGATGCGTGACGCAGTGGACAGTCAATCAGCGAAACCGCGGCACGCTGAGCCGGATGCCGCGGCGTTGCCGATTACCTTCCGGCGGCGAGACGGCGAGGATTACAACGCGCTCGATATGACGCCGATGGTCGATGTCACGTTTCTGTTGCTGATATTTTTTATGGTCACCGCGGCCTTCGGGTTGCAAAAGTCGTACGACATTCCGGCCCCGGATGATTCTCGCCCCAGCGAGGAAGCCGTGACGCTGGAAGAATTGGAGTCCGACCCGAAGTATGTCATCGTACGTATTGATGAATACGACACTTATCACGTCGGCGTCGCCCATTGGGATTCCGAGCAAGAGGCACCCAGCAAGCCCGATTTGCTCGCCAAACTTCGCCTGGCAAAAACAGGCGGGCCGGGGGTGGCGACGCACATGGTGGTGATCGCTAGTGAAGACGCAACCAACGGACGCGTGGTGACCGCCCTGGACAGCGGGACCGCAACCGGGATGGAAGACGTGAAATTGTTGACAGTGCCTTCGGATCAATAGCGCGGCCAGAGTAAGAACTTGCCATGCCCGGTTCCGCCGACAAATTCCTCGACCTACTGCAAGAGCGGAAGCTGCTGCCGCAGATCACCATCGACGGGCTGCGCAAACAGATTGCCGCATCGCCCGACCAGTTCAGCGCGCACCACGTGGCCAAGCTGTTGCAGCGGAAGGGGAAGATTACCGCCTTTCAATCGCGTGAGTTGTTGGCTGAGGTCGAAGGGCAGCCTGCCGCGCAACCTCAACCAGACCAACCCAGCGAAACGGTTGAAACGCAGACGGCTGAAAACGGCGGCGAGTTGGGATTGCTCGAAGAAGACGACGACAAGACCGTTCGCAAGAAGTCGAAGATCGCCGCCAGGACAAAGTCCGACCAGCCTTCGCCCCTGCCGGAAGCCGCGCCGAAAGTCGAGCTGGAATCAACGCCCAGCGGCATTGATGACTTGCTTGACGATCCGCTGGTTCAAAGCGGCCCAGCAGCGGACCCATTGTTACTTTCCCCGAAGAAAAAGAAGGGTTGGTTCTCCACGGGACAGAAAACCGGCGGCAAGCGGCAAGCTGCGGGGTGGGATTCGCCGTTGATGATCGTGGGCGGCGGAATGTTGCTGCTTCTGATACTGGCGGGAAGTATTCTGGCCTTCGTCTTATTGCGTGGCTCAGGCGATGACCTGCACGCCGCGGCCGAAGCGGATTACCTGGCCGGTTCCTACTCGCAAGCCATTGGCAAGTACGAAAAGTTCGTCGCCGGCCATTCGTCTCATCCCAAGGCCAGCCTGGCCCGGGTTCGAATCGGGCTGGCGAAAATGCGGATCGCTGCGGCCGATCAGAACTGGGCCGGTGCACTAGAAACGGCGGAAGAAGTACTACCTGGCATCGCGCGGGAGCCAGCCTTCGATCAGGCCCGGCCCGAATTAGCCGGCATGTTGCCCGATGTGGCCCAGGGGTTTGCCGAAAAAGCCGCCAACGCGGAGGCGCTGGACGATGCTTCTGAAAACGTCGCAAAGTTCCGCCGGGCGATAAAACTAATCGACGACCCCACTTACTTGCCCGCTTCACAAAGAGCCACACTAAACGCCCGCGTTCAGCGCTTGCAGGAAAAAGTCGCTGGCGTTGTGCGTGAAATCGAAAAACGGGGCAGGCTGCAAGAGGCCATCGCAAAGATCAACGCCGAAGCCGAAGACCCGATGGAGGCGTACCAGCACCACGAGGCGCTGCTGAAGTTGTACCCGCAACTTGCGGACGATCCCGGTCTTTCGCAAGCAATTCGGTCGGTCTCGGCGAAACTGGTCAGCGACGTGACATTGGCGGAAGAGACCATCGAATCAACGGCCGAGCCACGACAATCGCCAGTCGTCGCCGAAGCAGCGCTGGCCGATTTGAGCGGCGGCGAGATCGAAGCCCTCAGCGGCCACGTGTTCAGCGCAATCGTCGATGGGGTGTTGTACGCGTTGGACGCGGGCGACGGAAAACTGTTGTGGCGAAAATTCGTCGGGCCCGATTCAACACAGGTGATACCAATCGGCGAGTCCCCGGGAGCCGACCTGTTGGTCTTCCATGCGCGCGACAACGACCTGCTGCGACTCAAGTCTAACGACGGGGCGTTGGTTTGGCGACTGCCGGTGGGGCAGCATTGTGAAATGTCCCTGGCTTCGGATTCAACTTTGCTGCTGAGTTTTTCGTCCGGGCAATTGTGGGAAGTCGACATTGCCTCGGGTACGAGCCGCCGTCAGGTGATTTTCCCTCAACCACTTTCGGCCGCCGCGGTCGCCGGAGAGCGCAGCCGCATCTATCAACTCGGCGATCATTCGAACCTTTATGTCCTGCACAGCCAAACATTACAGTGCGATGGCGTCTTCTACCTCGGGCACAAACGTGCGACGATTCAGTACGCGCCGCTGCCGGCCGCCGGCTTCTTGGCGGTGGCGGAAAATCATGCGCTTCGCCAGTCCCGGCTCCATTTGCTGCGTGAAACCAACCAGGCACCGCTGTTGGAAACGGCGCAACTGCCGGTTTTGCTCGAAGGTCACTTCGGCTCTCCACTGATTGCCGAGCAAACTCGCATCGCTGCCGTTGCGAGCGACGGAGCGGCTACGTTGCTAGAGATCGATCCGGCGGCTGAAAACGCTCCGATGAGCATCATCGCGAAAAACTCCGGCGGGCAACAACGGTCTACGGCACTCGCGGTGATGCGGCAAGGTTATCTATTGGTTGGGAACCGGCGGCTGGCCAGTTATCGAACGGCATCCGCGCGGGGGGCGTTGTCGCCGCGCTGGGTAAATCACGACGGTGACACGTTCGTCGGCTCGATGTGGCTGATCGGCGACCATCTGATCCACGTCCGGCGCGAACCGGGCAAGCCGGGTGTGGTCGTCGCCGCGACCGCGCGGGATGCCGACAACCCTCAGGATGCCGGCCGACCGGTTTGGGAAAACCGAATCGCCGGTGAAGCGCCCCAAGGCGGTCTGCGGTTGTCTCCCGGTGAAGAGCAGTTGCACGCTTTCACATCCAGCGGTGCTCTCTACGAACTTTCGGTGGACATGTTGAAAGCTCGCGCAGTCAACTCGCCAGCCAAACGCCCTCTTGCTGCGGGAGATTACACCCGCGTCGAACAGATTCGCAATGGCTCTACCGTATTGCTCGGGCCTCGCATGTCACACTTCGGCCGTGACAACGTCGTGCAAAGCGATTCGCCGGGTGACTTAGCGGAAGTTCACTTCGAATTGGCTACGCCGTGGCGGCAAGGGCTGCTGGCTCCGACTCGCTTAGGGAGCGTAGTATTCTTGCCGGGAGCTGCGAACTCACCTCGGTTGTATCCCTTTCAACCCCGGCTGGTGGTCGGCGAAACATACCAATGGTCAACGTCGGCCGCCGTGAACGAAAGTCAGTTCCTGATCACTCGATCGGCTGCCAAACTTGCTGATGCTGAAGCGACAGACCTATTTCTCGTCGCCGTTAGTGAAGACGGCGCTCCACACCTGACCGCCGCTGCACAGATTCGGATCGAAGGAACCGCCGTTTCAGCTCCGTTGCTGATGAATCAACACGCAGTTGTTGTCGTGCGCAGCGCGGACCGCGATTCGATTCAGCATTTCGCCTTGCCAGAGTTGGAGTTGGCAACCGAAACAGAACTGTCTGGTCGGTTGCGCTGGGGCCCTCACTCAGTCGCGGATGTGATGCTGCTGGCGACCGAGCCGGGAGGGCTGATCGCATATTCTTCGCAGGGTGAGCAAGTTTGGACACTCGACTTGGAGCGGCAGCAGCCTGTCGCGAAACCCATTTCGCTGGACGACGACCTGATCGTGGCGACATCCGCGGGCCATGTTCTTCGCTTGGACCCTACGGATGGATCGATCGATTCCCAGGTGGTTTTGGGCGAGCCAATTTCCGATGGCCCCTTCGCCCTGCGCGGCGCGATCGCGGTGCGCGTGGCCGACGGATCCGTACTTCGTGTCGACAACCCTTAACATGACGAGACTACGTCAGTTCGTTTACTTCCTCGCGCTGCTGCCGTGCAGCGAATCCCTCGGGCAGCGCGTGTTTCAACGCGAACCGTTCGACCGCATCACCCTGACGGAAGCCGCAGGCGGCGGAAGTTTCGACGTGCGCCCGGTTCAATTCCCTGACGGCACGGTCCCCGCCGACCCAAAACCGGAAGCAAAGCTGGTCGTCGAAACTTTCAAACCCGTCGCCAAGGCGGAAGTGACGTGGGGAAATATCGCGCTGTTTCAGCAGTTCTCTGACTTGATCTTGGTCGAGGTCAACGCGCTAGTCGCAGACAAACAGTTTGAAGATGCGTATGATAGCTTGGCGTTTCTTCACAAAAACTACCCGCGCGCCCGCGGGTTGGCGTCGGCGACCGAAACTTACCTGTACCGAAACGCGGGTGCGCTATTCCAACAGGGTGAGTTGGCGCAGGCTTTAGCAGTGCTGGATGGGCTTCACCAGCGTAACAGCGAATTCACCGGATTGGCCCCCGCGCTGGCCAGCGTGAGCAACCGTTTGATTGGTGATTTGGTCAGCCAGCAGGCATATGCCTCCGCGCGCCGGCTGATCGATCACACTGCTACCCGCGATGGTGAAGACGGCACGACCGCGACGCGCTGGCGAACGAAGTTGAAACTAATGGCAACGCAGCACCTGAGTGCCGCTCGGCAGGAATTCACCCGCAAACAGTTTCGCGAAGCCCGCAGCCAGGCGACCATCGCGAAACAGATATGGCCATCGGTCGAAGGTGCCGACGGATTGCTCCAGGAGATCGACCGGCTGCATCCGATGGTTATCGTTTCCCGAGGGTCGCTGCCTGGCGCGATCGCGGGCCCAATTGGGCTGCACCCCGATGCGATTCGCGCGGCCGAACTGACCACGCGCCCGCTTGTCCACCTCGAGGGTTATGACGCCCGCGGACCGATCCACGCATCCGCCTGGGGTGAGTTGATCTTAGCGAGCGATCGAATGTCGGTGGAACTCCGGACGGATCGTGCAAACCCACAATCAACCTCGGCCACGGGGTACGACGTCGCCCGACGCCTCTTCGCCACGAAGTTGAGCGATGCCGCACCGCGGCAATCGCATAGCGATTTCGTCACCAGCATCGAAGTACAACGGGTGTTCAATGCCCGCATCCGTTTCCTCCGCGGGCACGTTTCTCCCCTTTCGCTGCTGTCGCGACGGGCACCCCGCGAAGACGAGGACGGCCCGTTCAGCGTTGAGCAGGGCGAAGACGAGATCCGCTACATCCGCAACACAGCCGGCCCGGCCGTGCAAGAGATCATCGAACTTTCACTGAACGATCCTAAGTTGGAAATCGCGGCCCTGCGGCGAGGGGACATTGACGTCGTCGCGAGGGTCGTGCCTTCGGATCTTCGCTTGCTCGCCGACGAAACTAATTGCAGCCTTCATCCGTACGCCATACCCACAACCCATGTTTTGCTTCCCAACGGGGCGCGCCCCTACCCCGCCAACCGAACGTTCCGCCGGGCGATTGCCTACTTGTTAGACCGCGAAAACATTTTTAGCCGGGAGATTCTTGACGGCCAGGACGTTTCCGGCTGCATGATTATCAGCGGGCCGTTTCCCAAGTCGCCCTCGGGTGACGACTTTTGGGGGCATGCGTACGACCCTTCGATTTCGCCGCTGCCGTATGATCCGCGGCTGGGAGTGACGCTTACCCGCGTCTCGCAACAGGAGGTAGCACAGGCGGCGGCCAGCGCACAGCGCGATGCACCAGTACTGAATAAAATAACCATCGGCCATGAGCCTGTTTGGCTGCACCGCCAGGGGGCAACCGCCATCGCCCAGAGCCTAAGCCGCTTGGGGCTTGCCTGTCAGAGTCTGGAATTGGAAAGCGCAGAAGACCTGTCTGGCTGTGATTTCGTCTATGCCGAACTGCTGATGCGCGAGCCGGTGGTCGACGCGGGCCTTTTGCTCGCCGATGACCGCTTGCCCGACTCAGGCGGCTACCTTGCGCTCGCATTGCGAGAACTAGCCAGTGCCACCAACTGGCGGGATGCCGACGAACAGTTGCACAAGATTCATGCCGCGGTTCACGCCCAGCAAACGATCATTCCACTTTGGCAGACGACAAACTTCTACGCTGTAAGGTCTAATCTATCGGGAGTAACCGCACCCGGTGGCGGCGCACCGATTTCGCTTTATCAAAACGTCAGCGGCTGGAAGAAGGACTCCGCCGGGGCAAGCCCGTGATCAGCAAGACCGCTCAACGCACGAATCTAGTGGCTGAATTCACTTCAATTCAGCGAGCGCTGCTTTTTGCCTTGATGAGCGCCCTCAAGTGCGCCGTTGCCGCTGTCGTGGTGTCTGTGATTTTCATTGCGTCGATGAATGCCTCCGCTCAGGCTCCTCTGGAGTTTACGCCTTACCGCATCGAAGTGTTTCTTGCGATGGACGACGACGCGCAGTTTTCTGCCGGGGAGCGGGCGCGGCTGCACACCTCTGTGGAATCTCTGGCCCACGCCCAAGTCGGTGCTGCCTGGACCGTCAGCGTGCGTGAAGCAAAAGGAAAATTGCGAGGTGATTTGCTGACGCGTTTTCATCGCTTGGATGCGGAAAACCTCATCGCCCAGTTGGACGACGGTGCTCGCGACGGGGACAACTCGCCACACAAGCTGATGTTCTTCTTGTTGAATTCAGATCGCGGCCGCTGGTCAATCGCCGCCAGGGAATTGGACGTCCGCACGTTTCACTTGTCGCCCGCGGTTTCGCGGAAGGATGTTGCCAGACCCATGTTGCCTACCGAAATTGTTCAGGCGATGGTCGATGTCTTCTCTCCACTCGCCAAACTGGGAACGGCCGACGGCGCGGTAGTCGTCGGGCACCTGCAAGCAGGTAGCCTTGTGATGTCTGAGGATTCCCCCGCGATTCTCAAGATCGGTGATCCGCTGGTGCCGATCCTGCGGCGCAACGACCGCCTGGGCAGAGCGACGCCGCGTGACGTAGTTGTTTTGCCGTGGACTGTCTTGGAGGCCCGGTCGCTCGAGGGCTCTCAAGTAACCTGCCAAGTTCACACTGCCCATCAAAATCCACTAGGAAGGAGAAGCCGGTTACGGATTGAACGGTTTGGGCTGGCAACTCGCTATCGGCCCGCTCCTACCCGCTTGCTACTCCAAACGCCGGGCGACGATCCGGCTCCCTTAGCTGGCTATGAACTAGTGCGTCTGAATTCAGAAGAGGGCAACGTCGAACCGCTTGCCCGAACGGACGCCGCTGGCCGCGCGTCGCTTCCCGCCAGCGACGATCCGTTCGAAATCTTGTTTGTGCGTCACGGAGATCGAATCCTGGCCCGCCTGCCGATGGTTGCGGGTTGGAGCGATTTCTATTCCGTCGCGCTGCCCAGCGACGACGTCCGCCTGGCGGCCGAAGGTTTCATCGCGGCGTTGCGGCAACAGGTTGTCGATACGGTCGCGCGGCGACAACTGTTGGCGACCCGCATCCGCAACCGCATCGCCCAGGGCCGATTTGGCGATGCGGAGTCGCTGCTTGAGGAATTTCGCCAGCTTGAAAGCGGCCGCGAGTTTCACAGGCGGCTCGGCGATGCTCGGGCCGAACTGGTCGCCGACAACGCCCGTGCCCAACAGTTGATCGACGAAATGTTCGCCGAAACAAGGCAAGTGATTGACCGCTACCTCGACCCCGACGAAGCGAGCGTTCTAGCAAGACAGTTGTCCAGCGCGAAATCCGAAAGTTAGAACACCAACGTGAGCAAGAAACAGCGAAGAGAAAAGAACCGGAAGCGGCAACCGCCCCTCGCAAAGCCGGCCCGGGAGGAGTCTCAAAAGGCGGAGGCGATGACCGTGTTCTGGATGATGTCGTTGTTAGTGACCGTGCTCGGCGAAGCAGTTGCGTTGGCCGCCAGAGCTTATGTGGTGCTAGTTTCCGCCGTGGATGAGGTGGTCTTGCTCTCGAATCTGGTGCTGCTCATTTCCTGTATCACGGGTCTGCTGTGCCTGGGGCTGACGCCGTTGGTTCTTCGCTGGCGACGAACCGCGCCGCCGGTCGCGATCACGCGCTTCGCCATCGCCGCCAGCCTTTTACCGGTCGTCACGGTCGCAGCGCTATTCATTCTTGGGAAGCCTTAACGCTCGCATTCCCCCAGCGACAGCGCCAAGTTGACCAGTCCCTGCGATACTTTCGGGTCAAGCTTTTCGTCCTGGGCGATCATTGCCCGGCGGTCCAGCATGCGAATCAGCAAACCTGGATTGGTCCCCAGCAACTCCAGTGCTTCGCCCGGCATGCCTCTTCGCATTCGTTCTTCATTGCGAGCCAGCGCGTAGTAGCGGCGGCTAAAGGTCGGGTGTTCGTCGAAGTCGACTTCGATACCGTTGAACCATTCGCGGACCACGTCGGAAACGGACTCGGGGCGAATGAATACATCGCCCACATCGAAGTTCAAGTCGACTATCACACCTTGCCGCACAACGTACGCTTCGTAGGTGGAACGCGCGGCGACGTTGGCGAACGTCAGCCATGTGCAAGATTGCTTACCTCGCACGATCTTGTAGGCATGAAGCGCATGCAACTCAGGTTCGAGGGGATCCGGCAGAACTGACGTATCGCGAACGGTGAACTCTCGAATCCTCTTGTCAATCGTGCGGTAAGCGCTGTCTCGCAACGGCCGAGCGGCCAAGTCGCCGCCGAACAACGCCAGGCACGCCTCCCGATGCCGCTCGTACCAGTCCGCTGCTTTCGGCCGCATAAAAATGACCGGATCGTGCTCGGGAATGGGAACGGTCATTTGCGTGGTATTTGAAAGTTTGGGCCCGAAGCGGTTTTCGCGCCTGTGTTTGGCCAACGCAGAGTTGACTTGGTTGTTCGTGTATGTTCGCAGTAGGAAGTACAATTCCGTGGTTTTTAGCGGACCCTGCAAAGTGTACCGGCATACGAAGAAGGCGACCACAATTCCGCATGCCAATGCCACCGTGAGAAACACGATATCATTTTGGCCGCGCGATAGGTAACGGCTGACCATCGATGCAGTTCACCAGAACGATGCCCCGGCAAATACCCCAGCGATGCCCGCGATCATTAGCCCGGACGGAGAATACAGAAGCCATGAGGCTATCACTGTCGCCAAACTCGGCCGGCCCTGGGTCGCCTTCCAGACCGCGCTATCATAGCGACCATCGAATATGGAACGGTCCAACTTCGGTCTCTTTGGCTTGGGCACGGCGTGGAAGTCGAGTTAATGAGTAGCTCAATCGAAAAACTTTGCCGGATCAGGGTTCTGTTCTGCGCGGCTGACCACTTTACCTTCGTGAAAATCCAACAGGATGGCGTAATCTCCGTCGGTCCAGCGGTACCCAATTGCGTCTTCCGTGCCTTCGACCGTGACACTTGGTGAGGGAAGCCGTTCGCCAGGCCCGATGATCGCTTCGACTTCGGCGAGCGCC
>CALBTA010000322.1 GCA_937967755.1 uncultured Planctomycetaceae bacterium
CGCCCCATAATACGCCGTTTGAACCGATATTTCGCCAATTTTCAACACCTTTTTCGATAGCGGGAGTTCCTGGATGAAACGCACACATTCTCTTTGCCTGTTGGCGGCCGTTTGCTGCCTCAGCCTGATGGTGGTCGCCTGTGTCAAGCCAGAGCGGGTGGGCCGCCCCGGCAATTCCAACAGCACCGACAGCAACGCGACCGATTCGAATTCGACCGATGTCGAGCCGGGCGATGATGAAGATGGGGTCGAAGATATTGATGACAAGGACGGGGAAGATGCCGACGGGGCGACGGTCGAAGCGGCCGACGGCGACGCCAGCATCGGCGAGATCGATGTGCCAGGCGGAGACACGACGACCGACGGAGACGACGCCAGCGACGGCGAGGATGAAGACGCGGCGGACGGAAGTGACACAGACGCAACCGACAATCCTGACAGCGAGGCGAAAATGAGTGTGGAGAAATCGTCCTTCGGCCAAATTCCCGATGGCGAAAAAGTAGACCTATACACCTGCACCAACAAGCATGGTGCCGTGCTGAAGATGATCACTTACGGGGCCGCGGTGCAATCGCTGGAAGTGCCTGACAAAGAAGGCAAGCTGGCCAACGTGCAGTTGAACTTCGACGACCTGCAGGGTTACCTCGATCACGGTGCCCACTTTGGCTGCACCGTCGGCCGTTATGCCAACCGCATCGCGGCCGGCAAGTTCGAGCTAGACGGCAAGGTTTACGACAAACTGGAAATCAACAACGGCGAGAACCATCTGCATGGCGGAAGCAACGGGTTCGACCGCGTGGTTTGGAAAGCCGAGCCGGTCGAAAGCGACGACGAAGTTGGCGTCGAGTTCACGTACACCAGCGCCGATGGCGAAGCCGGTTACCCCGGCAAACTCGATTGCACCGTGACCTATACGCTGACCAACGAAAACGAACTGAAGATCGAATACCAGGCGACCACCGATAAGCCTACGGTGTTGAACCTGACGAACCACTGCTATTGGAACCTCGGCGGTGCGGGCAGCGGCACGATTCTCGATCACGAACTAATGCTCAATTGCGATCAGGTATTGGACGCCGGGCCAGGGCTGATTCCAACCGGAAAGCTGCTGCCTGTCAAAGGCAACGAAATGGATTTCACCACGGCCAAGAAGATCAGCACAGACATCGAAAAGGCGAAGGAAAACCCGGACGCCAAGGGTTATGACCACTGTTTCGTCATCAACGGCGAAGCCGGAAAATTTCGCCTGGCCGCCCGCGTGAAAGATCCTGACAGCGGACGAGTGATGGAAATTCACACGACGCAGCCCGGCATTCAATTTTACACCGGTAATTTCCTCGACGGCGACGAAAAGAACGGCGGCCACCAGCAGCACGAAGCTTTCTGCCTGGAAACACAGCACTACCCCGACTCGCCCAACCAACCCGACTTCCCCAGCACGGTGCTCAAGCCGGGTGAAGAATTTCACCAGTTAACGGTGCACAAGTTCAGCGTAGAGTAGGACAGGATTGTAGAACAATTGTCCTCAATTGTTCAGAAGTTGGCTGTCGCTGCAGGGCATGAACAATTGAGACAATTGTTCTACTCTGGCGGCCCTTCCTCGCGCACCAACTGGCTGATCTGTTTGAACTCCGGTGTGCCGGAATCTTCGCACCACTCGAACAGGGCCGCTTCGGTGGTGGTTAGCGTGGCTCCGCTCGATTCCATCCGTCGGAGGGCGATCTCTTGATCCTGCGCGTGGCGTGAACCGATCGCGTCGACCGCCAGGTAAACCCGAAACCCGGCGGCCATCAAATCGAGGGCCGTTTGCTGCACGCAGACGTGCGCTTCGATGCCGCACAGCAACGCACGGTGGATGCCCTGCTGGGTTAGCCCGCTGAACAACTCGTCGCAGGCTGCACAACTGAAATGCAGCTTCTCGGGAATCGGTCGGTCGATGCGCTCGGCCAATTCGGCCACCGTTGGGCCAAGCCCTTTGGGGTATTGCTCCGTCGCCTCCGCCGCCACGCCGAGAATCTTCGCCCCATCCAACAGCCGCCGAATGTTCCACGCGATCCGCTCGTGCCCAGCGACCAGCGGAATCAACTTCTCTTGCACGTCGACCACGACCAAAGCCGTGTCGTCGCGGTTCATAAGTTCGGGGGAGCGGTTCATAGTAGCAGGCATCACTCCTTGTGCCGTCAGCAATGTAGCAGGCATCACTCCGTGTGCCGCCCGCAAAACCTACGCACGGATACCGCAGTGGACCGCACTCAAAGATTCTAACTAACTTGCTCGCTTGTAGTGGTAGTACTCACCTTCGCGCAACCCCGCACTCGCAGGATTATTGGCGATATACTTCCGTATGGCATCAAACTGATCTGGATTTCGGATCAAGTGGTCAAAACTCTCTTCCTGCCAAAACCGCCCCTTTCGCCCAAGGCGTCGGTTAATTTGTGTTACCGTGAATTTCTTCCACGAGTAACAGTGAACTTCCGGCTCAATATCACCCAAGATACAAACCACCAGGTGCACATGATTGGGCATCACGACAAAGTCGCCCATGTGGTAACGCGCTCCATCGAAGTGAAGCAAGCTATCGGCCACAATTCTAGCCAGATCGGGCTTTCGCAACTGGCAATCTCCGTAGCCCTGATCGAGGTAATCCAGAAACTGCCGTGAAAATGTTTCGTGAAACTCTTGGCGGGAGTCTCGAGAAAGTCCGTTCAACGCTTTCCGCCAGTCGCTCGTTTGAGGGTCGATACCATGACGACGAAGCCAGTCGTCGCGGCGTCGATACCAACTGCGGGCAAGCGAAACTGGAATCGAATCGTCAGTGCGAAACGTGATGAAATAGGTTGCCCCCACTTGATGCCAATGTGGCAAGTTGCAACTGTAATTGACATCGAACTCAGACTTTGGGTCGAACAGTTCAAACACGCCCTCAACGGCCGCCGGCTCTACCGGCGTGCCGGGTGCGTTTCTAGTGATCGACTCTTTCATTTCTCACTCCGCTAAAGTAGCAGGCATCACTCCGTGTGCCGTAGCTGATGCAGGGTCAACTCTGATTCGGCGGACGGCACACGGAGTGTGCCTGCTACTATCGATTGCTACAATACACCTAAATATACTCAGCACCCCCGGCGAAGAACACCAATGGCCACGCAACCACGTATTCGTTCGACCACGATTTTGACCGTTCGCCACGGCGGGAAGGTTGCCATTGGTGGCGACGGGCAGGTGTCGCTGGGCGATACGGTGATGAAAGCCGACGCGACGAAGATTCGCAGGCTGTTGGACGGTCAGGTGATCTGCGGGTTTGCCGGCGGGGCGGCTGATGCATTCGCATTGCTCGAACGCTTTGAAGAAAAGCTGAAGGATTACCCCGCCAACCTTCCCCGCGCCGCGACTGAACTGGCCAAGCTGTGGCGAACCGACCGCATGTTGCGGCGGCTTGAGGCGCTGCTGGCGGTGATCGACGCCCGGCATACCCTGCTGGTCAGCGGCACAGGCGATGTGATCCAACCGACCGACGGCATCCTGGGCATCGGCTCAGGCGGAAACTACGCCGTCGCCGCCGCCCGGGCACTGGCCGCCAACAGCGGACTTTCCGCCAAAGAAATCGTGGAAAAATCACTAGCCATCGCCGGCGACATTTGCGTCTATTCCAACCAGAACATCAGCGTTGAAGAAATGGATGAAAAGTAGTCCATTCGACAACCAACCGAGCCAAACATGCCAATCAAAACCGACGCCCCGCAAGAGCTAACCCCGCGCGAAATCGTCGATGCCCTCGACCGCCATATCATCGGGCAGGCCGATGCCAAGCGGGCGGTGGCTATCGCCGTGCGGAACCGTTGGCGGCGGCAGCGGGTTCCTGAAGAAATGCGCAACGAGGTTGCACCCAAAAACATCATGATGATGGGGCCGACCGGCGTGGGTAAAACCGAAATCGCCCGCCGGCTGGCGAAGCTGACGGGCGCCCCGTTCATCAAGGTCGAAGCGACGAAGTATACCGAGGTCGGCTACTACGGCCGCGATGTGGAAAGCATGGTGCGCGAGCTGGTCGAAAACGCCATCGGAATCATTCGCGACCGCGAGCGGGCCAATGTCGAAGAGGAAGCCCGCCGCCGAACGCAGGAGCGGATTCTCGATCTGCTCGTTCCCCCCGCGCCGACACACTTCGAAGCCAGCACTGAAGAGGAAGACCCGCAAGCGCGTCACGAGCGCACGCGCGAGAAGTTCCGCGCGATGCTGCTGGCGGGCGAACTGGACGAGCGCCAGGTGAGCATCACCGTCGAGCAAAAGGCGACGCCTGTAATGGTCGGCGGGATGGGCCTGGAAAATATGGACATGGACCTGCAAGGGATGCTCGACAAGATCATGCCCAAGTCGACCAGCCGCCGAGAAATGACCGTGCTCGAAGCGGGCAAGTTCATGTTGGAGCAGGAAATCGACGGCCTGCTTGACACCGAAAAAATCAACGCCCAAGCGATTGAGCTGGCCGAAGACTTGGGCATTATTTTCCTGGATGAACTGGACAAAATCGCCGCGGCTGAAACCAGCAAAAGCGCCGATGTCTCTCGCCAGGGCGTGCAGCGCGACCTGCTGCCGATTGTCGAAGGGACGACCGTGCAAACCCGCTATGGCTACATCAATACCGATCACGTGCTGTTCATCGCGGCCGGGGCGTTTCACCGCGCGACCCCCAGCGACCTGATGCCCGAGTTGCAAGGCCGGTTCCCGATCCGCGTCGAGCTGCGAGATTTGACGAAAGACGATTTCATCCGCATCCTCACCGAACCGCGCAGCGCGCTAACCAAACAGTACACCGCGCTGATGCAAACCGAAGGGGTCACCATCGAGTTTACCGACGACGCCATCGAAGCGATGGCCGACTTTGCGTTCAAGGTGAACCAGTCGACCCAAAACATCGGCGCCCGCCGGCTCTACACCATCGTCGAACGCCTACTGGAAGAACTCAGCTTCGAAGCCCCCGACATGGGCAAAACCACCGTAAAAATCAACGCCGCGTACGTGAACGAACGGTTGGCCGAGGTGACCGAGGATGAGGATTTGAGTCGGTTTATACTGTAGGCCGCCAGTCCTCAATCAATTGGGCGCGCGAATTGAAAAAAACAATTGCGGTGATGTGGACGAGGTCGATTGGTCACGATCCGAAGTAACTGACGAGCAGTTGAAACACCTTGCGTCTTTTCCGTATCTAGGGCGTATACTATTGTTTTCAACATCTGTATCCGATGGCGGACTTCAACACGTTTCGAAATGCAGTATCCCCGGTTCTTGTTCAAATTCCTCACCCGGGCAGAAATATGGCTCCGTCACATCTTCCACCCCACCCCTGTCCCCGTTTCGTCTTCCCCGTTTCGCCTTCAAGTCTTCAGCACAGCTCACAGAATCAACTAAGTGGGTAGTAAATGATCTCGGTGTTCGGAAGCGATCAATTGCGACATGCGCTGGTATGACGCTCCGGTGGGGGAGTTTCTTTCGCGTGAGCCGATTGCGGATGATCCGGCCACCAACTACCGGCCGATGGGTGACGCGTAGGAATCAATCGGCAAAAACTTTTGGAAATCTTGTCAGAAAAGTGTACCATTCGCTTGACAAGAGAATGGAAATTTGTATACTGTACTGATGTGATGGTAGGGCGGTGTTGCAAAGCCGTCGTAGTGGAGCGAATTCCGTAGGACGCAGTTCCACTGCGTCGGGACGGGTTACAAACCCGTCCTACTTT
>CALBTA010000323.1 GCA_937967755.1 uncultured Planctomycetaceae bacterium
CGAGCGGAAGGAGCATGTAGGGTCGGCGGCGGGACGCGTAGGGCGAGATCGGAGAGCTCGCGGGCGGGCGAACGATGACAAGAAAAAAAAGGACCGCCAGCCCGCCATCTTTCAACGCGACGAACATATGGGAGCCCGACTCCGAACAGGCCATCGCCTGGGGCAGATGGTTCTTCGTAGGCCATTGCCAGAGCAAATCAACCTCACGTTCTGCGGCGACAGGTACACCTGCGGCGGAAAGTGATAGCGTCAAGGCGAAAAAGAGTACGGCAAGTGATCGGTGGCTGGTCGTCATGGTTGAGTACCCCAGTGGCTGATGCCCGCAATGGGAAGTACCAAGTGAAGAAGCAAATTGTTTCGATGTTGCCTTACCCCCTCTGTACTTGCGTTAGTTTCGTTGCCAAATTGACTATGAACCTAGAATCTTTTCCGCCTCGAGCGGGACGAGCCCCTAGAGAGCATGAGCGGCGCGATGGCAAGCAACGTACTCGGCGGCAAACTGCAAATGTGTTCGACGGATCCTTTGACCGGGTTCTATCGTGATGGATGTTGCAACACCGGCGCGGACGATGTCGGGCTGCACCTGGTCTGCATCGAAGCCACGGAGGAGTTTCTCGCCTTCAGTGCCTCCGTTGGCAATGACCTGTCCACGCCGATTCCCGCTTATGGGTTCGAAGGCATTCAGCCGGGCGACCGCTGGTGCCTATGTGTGCAACGCTGGCAAGAGGCCCACGCCGCCGGCTTCGCTCCTCAAGTAGTGCTAGATGCCACGCATATTTCGACGCTGGAATTTGTTGATTTGGAACTGCTGAAAGCGTTCGCGGTTTAGATAGATTGCCGCAGTTTCTTTCCCGCAGCCAAAAGTTCGTTCCACCTCATTCGAGGAACTTGGGTGGCTCAATCTGCGGAATGCTCGCTCCACAAGGATCGTCCGCCGAAGCTAGCGGCAGCCGGTGAGGTGACTGTTCACGACGGCAATTTCATGCACCGACATTGACGACGCAGCCGTTGCTCTGCTATTTACCCCCACCCAGAATTCCGGCTAGCAGTATACGCGCCAAGCGCGAATTTGCACTCAACAACCCCCCAGTGCGCCCAAATTCGAAACTGTGTGGGGCGCGACATGAAAGCGGCCGTCGCTGACAACAACTTATGAACACACAGCCCTCGATGGACCCAGTCTCCTCGCCTGCAATGTCCATGTCGTCAACGGATACGATGCAGCACATCATGCGTTTCCTTCGGGCGGCACGGCATCGCAAACAGTATGTCATCGTCTCGCTGGTGGTTGCGGTTTTATTGGGCGCGGTCTACTACGTCACGGCGACGCGGATCTATCAGGCGACGGCATCGTTGCTGGTCACGACAACCGGGGCCGACGTGCTGGCGGCAACCGCTGCCAATATGCCGGGGCAAGACAAGCACATGCCGACGTACGAGCGCCTGTTCAAAAGCCCGGTCGTTCTCGGCCGCGCCCTAGAACTGATCGACAAGATGCCGGTCGAGATGCGGATCGACTTTGTCGGCTCTCCGCGTGATAAATGGCAACAAATTCTGTCGGAAAACCTCACCGCCAAGGGTGTCACGCGGACTGAGATCATTGAAGTCAAATACCAATCGAAGAGCCCCGAGGCAGCGATTGCGATCGTCGATGCGCTGGTGAATTCTTATTTGGAATTCATGGAGCAACACCACCGCGACGTATCGGTTGAGATTCTGGCGATTCTCGACGACGAACGCCACGAGGTCGAATCGACCTTGCTGACGAAGCAGCAAGATTTACTCGAACTGAAACATAAGATGCGCGATTTAGGCATGCGGGAAGGTTCAAACGTGGTGCACCCTTCCGTGCAAAAGGTAATCGAACTGAACCGCTTAATCGTAGAAGCCCAGACACAACGTTTGGAAGTCGAGGCTTCGCTGGCCGCGGTCAACGTGACAATGCGTGAAGGGGGAGATTTGCGCCAACACCTCGCTGCGCTGGATCCCAGCGTTAGCCGCAACATGATGATGAACGCGATGGGGCTCGACCCTCAGGCGGCCCATACGATTAACTTGGTGGAACGCAAATTGATCGACGACCGCGCGCGATTGGATACGCTCTCCAACCACTACGGCCCGCGTCATCCGGAGATCATCGAATTGCAACAGCGAATTCGACAGGGTCAAGATTACATCGCAGCCTACACGCGGCGGGCGAACAGCCGGATGGCAGGTGTACAGGGTCCGCAACTAGGGCCGATGTTGGTCAGCATGCTACAGCAAAGGTTTAGCGAGGTTAAAGCCCAGGAAGACCAACTCCTTAAAGAGTACAAGGTCAGCGAGTCTGAGGCAGTGGCATTGAACGACCGCATGGCGGCGCTGCAAGTCGCAGAGAACGAGCTCGCCCGTTTGCGCAGCCTGCATGAGACCTTGCTGGACCGAATCTCGAATGTCGACATCAACCAGAACCAGGCACAAACGCGGGTCGCCGTGGTCGGTCCTCCTGCTTCTTCCGGAAACCCGATTTCTCCACGATTGACGCTGGTGGCGTTCTTCAGTTTGGCAACCGGCCTCGCGGCTGGGCTGGGGCTGGTGTACCTCATGGACATCCTGGACGATCGCTTCCGTTCGCCCGAGGAACTGCAAAGTCAAATCGGTGCGCCGGTGTTGGCGATGGTCCGGCGGCTGGCACCGGTTGACCAAGAACATTGGCCACCCATTCAAACATTTGTCAATCCCGAAGCGGTGGAAAGCGAAGCGTTTCGCACTCTCCGCGCGGCGCTGGCGTTTTCAGGTGAAGAGTTGGAACGGCTAGCCATCACCAGTAGCCAGCCTAGCGACGGTAAAACGACCGTGATTTCCAATTTAGGAGTAGCCTATGCGCAAGCAGGCAAGCGGACATTGCTGGTCGATGCGGACCTTCGCAAACCTGGCCTGACAAAACTGCTGCAGCTTCGCGAAGCTGACGGGCTATCGAACGTGCTGCGGTCGACGGAAGATATTGCTTCGATTGCCGGGCGGCTGATTTCCAGCCCGGGAGTCGAAAATCTCTACGTGCTGCCGAGTGGGCCCCGCCCTTCGGACCCCGCCGAATTGCTTTCGGGCAATCGGATGCAGGAATTCGTCGCCTGGTGCGAACAGCACTTCGATCAAGTGTTTATCGACTGCCCACCGATTCTGGCCGCCAGCGATGCCGCTCTCGTTGGGCGGCTGCTCGATGGAATCATGATGGTTGTCCAACCTGAAAAGAACCACCGACGCATTGTGCTACGTGCGGCCGAGCAGTTGATGGCCATGAATGTGAACCTGGTTGGAATCGTCGCCAACGCCATCAGCGAGAACGGCGATTCCAATTACGGCTATGGTTACGGCTATGGGTACGGTTATGGCCAGGGCTATGGGTTGGACGATGACGACGACCATCCGATTGAGGAAATCTCTAGCCACCAAATGCAACCGCGACGCGCCGCCTAATCCACCAGCCCCGGAAAACGGTGTTGCCAAAGGCTATTCCGATGACAAGCATGGCGATCAGCATGGGCGCGACACCACGCCTGAATCTTTCGGGCTGGCTGCTGCGAATATTCGACGGGCTGCTGGCCGCCGTCGTTTTCATCGCTCCTTTGTTCATGGGCGGCCGCCACCCGGTGGGAGAGCTGGTCTACGTGACCATCGTTTGCGCCGCCGCCTGCACCTGGTGCGCGCGATCGGCGTTTACACCGGGGACGACCTGGCGTTCTTCTCACGTTGAAGTCATTTTGGCAGCGGCGATAGCCGTGCTGGCGTTGCAGTTGGTTAGCTGGTCTCCCGACGGGTTGGCCCGCATCGCTCCGCTCTCGTCGGAGATTCTGCCACTGTGGACCAGCAGCGAAGCGCCGGTACGGCTCGGGCAGTGGTCTACGATTTCGCTTACGCCCCACGCGACCCGCGGGCAACTCGTCGTGTTGATCGCGCACGTGATGCTGTTCGTGCTGGTAGTACAACGAGTCCAATCGGCGGAAGACGTCGCGCGGCTGCTCCGCTGGGTGGCACTCGCCGCGGTGGCGATGGCGATTCTGGGGCTGCTGCAACTATTCGCCGGGAACGGCAAGTTCATGTGGATCTACGAACATCCTTCGCGGACCACCGACCGCGCCGCCAAGGGCATGTTCGCCAACGAAAACCATTTCGCGTCGTTCCTGGCGATTGGCCTGGCACCCTTGATCGCTTGGATCTCCAGCATTGGCTCACTCGACGTTCTCCAGCAACAGCCGAGTAGCAAACGTGTTCGCAATGGGTTTGGAAACAGAGGCCCGGCCAGTGCGCAGGACTTTAATTGGATTTCCCTGGGATTGCTGCTTGCATTGGGCACGGTCGCGTTTGCCGGATTGCTGACCTTTTCCCGTGGCGGGGTGCTCGTCCTGGCGGTCGCCGGGGCGTCTGTGACCTTCCTCTTAGTCTTCCTGAAAGTTCTCGGCCGCCGGGCTTTGATTGGATTGGGCGCAACGGTCGCGGTTGTCGCTGGCGCTCTCTACATATTCGGGGCGCAACCGTTGGCCGGTGAACTGGAAACTCTTGCTGCGGGGGATTTGAAGAAGATTGATCACCATTCCGTCAGAACCGATTTATGGAAGGCCGACCTTAACGCGGTGACGCATTCACTGTGGTTGGGCACAGGTGCCGGGTCCCATGCGGACATCTATCCGGTGTTTCTTGACGCCAAGATGAACAAAACCTACACCCACGCCGAGAGCGGCTACGTCCACACGCTGCTGGAAACGGGCATCGTCGGCATGGGGATCGCCGCCGTGTTGTTGGTGACGGCGATTGCTTGGGCGGCTATCGCGCTGTGGCGGACACGGCAGGGCGCGGGCGGCATCTTAGCCGCCGCGGTCTTGGCCAGCCTGGTCGCCAGCGCGTTTCACTCGATCGCCGATTTCGTTTGGTACATCCCCGCCTGTATGTCAATGACGATCATTCTTGCGGGCTGCGCCGGCCGGCTGTGGCAGTTGAGCCGCCTGCACAACTATGCCGGCAAAGCTCTTTACAGTGCCAATCCGCCAGCTTGGGGCGAGTACGCGGTATCGGGCTTCGGCTGGGCAGTTGCCGCGGTCGTGCTCGTGGGAATCAGCGCGTTGATGATCTCCAATCGCACGGGTCCTGCTCTGGCGTCGTTCTCCTGGGAAAGGTTCAGGGCACTGCGCAGGGCGGAGATCGAGATGGGAGAAGA
This sequence comes from uncultured Planctomycetaceae bacterium, assembly GCA_937967755.1. Taxonomy (GTDB): domain Bacteria; phylum Planctomycetota; class Planctomycetia; order Pirellulales; family Pirellulaceae; genus CALBTA01. Next base: position 5,192 of record CALBTA010000323.1, read on the forward strand.
AGTTGAGGCGGAGCTCATCATCAATCACTTGAGCCAAACGGTCGCGCACGATCCGCACCACGCCCGCGCTCACGTCCACATGGCTGCCGCTTGCATTCGGCACTTCGAAGTGCAGCAACAACAAAGCGATGTGCCGATGCCGCTGTCACAAATTCGAGATGCCGCGGTAGCTTCCAACTTTGCCACCAAGGAAGAGCAAGACGCCTGGGTCAAGCGTGTCACGGGCGACAACCGTCAGTGGCTCGATCGCGCCATGTTCCATGCTTTCGCTGCGCTTCAGGCTTGCCCTTTGCACGGCGAAGCGTACACGGTCCTGACCGAAGTCGCCTTCCTCCACGGACCGAGCGCGCCGCCGCACAGCGTGCTGCTGGACCAGGCGTTACTCGTGCGGCCTCACGACGCCCACGTCTTATTCGCGGCGGGTCGGGAGGCGGCTCTTCAAGGCGAAGGCGATAAAGCTATCGAACTTTGGAAAGATGCTTTCCACGACGAGCCGCAATATCGCTCGCAGATCATCGCGATGTTGGCACCGCAACTCACACCGCAGCAGATGGTCGAGTATTTCGAACCCCAGCCCAGACAATTGGTGGAAATTTACAAGTTCTATCGTGTATCGGGGCTAACCGCATACGCCGTGGAAATAGCGCCTTTGATCGCGCAGAACTGTGAAGCCCAGGCTCAAGAAACTTCCGGAGAAGCCGCGGCTCGCTTGTGGAACGAAGCTTTTCGCTACTACGACGCCTCTGGCGACGAAGCCAACGCCCTACGCTGCATCGCCCATGCGGTTTCCGACTATCCTCTGAACTACGACTTTCGCCGCGATCACGCCGAGCAATTGCTAAAAGTCGGCAAGTACAACGAGGCGGTCGCCGAATTGCGTTGGTGCCGGCAGCAGCGCCGCTCTGACGTAAAAGTGCAGCGGCTGTGGGAGCAGGCGCGGCGAGGCCCCCGCTTGGATGTGGTCCCCACAACGGCCGCCGAAAGTACGAATCAGCCTGCGATTCGTTGACCCCGCGATTGCCCTGCTGCATACTTGAAAGCCATATTGTTTGGCTTTCAAACCCTTGTTGCAGCGCGGTAAGCAATGGCTCTATCCAATCGACACTTGGCGAAGGTTCTTGCCGTCGCTTCATTCGTCGCCGCGGTCGGCAGCCTTCCGGCAGCCCTTTCAGCCCAGGAAAAGGGGAGACGGCCGAACGTGCTGCTGATCTATACCGATGACCAAGGAACAATCGACGCCAATTGCTTCGGCGCGAAGGATCTGATCACGCCGAACATCGACGCGCTGGCCGCTGCCGGTGTGAAGTTCACGCAGTTCTATTCCGCAGCGCCCGTCTGCTCGCCCTCTCGCGCGGCGCTGATGACGGGGCGCTATCCGCAACGGGCGGGGCTGGCCACCAACGCATCGAGCGCACGCGGCGGCAAAGGCATGCCCGCCGAGCAGGTCACCATTGCCGAAGTGCTGAAGGCCGCCGGCTACGCGACTGCCCACATTGGCAAGTGGCACATGGGTTACGTTGACGAAGAAATGCCCCGGGCCCAAGGCTTCGACTATTCGTTCGGGCATATGGGCGGTTGCATCGACAATTACTCTCACTTTTTCTACTGGAATGGTCCAAACCGGCACGACCTGTGGCGGCAGGGGAAAGAGGTTTGGCACGACGGCGAGTTCTTCCCCGATCTGATGGTCCAGGAAGCGGGCACGTTCATCGCCAAGCATCGCGACCGACCCTGGTTCATGTATTGGGCGATCAACACCCCGCACTACCCGCTGCAAGGCACTGACAAGTGGCGCGAAAAATACAAAGATCTGCCATCACCCCGTGACAAGTATGCCGCGTTCATTTCCACCACGGACGAATCGATTGGCCAACTGCTCAAGAAGCTGGATGAACTAGAACTGCGTGAAAACACAATCGTTATCTTCCACTCCGATCACGGGCATTCGACCGAAGAGCGGACCTTCGGCGGCGGGGGCAGCGCCGGGCCTTACCGCGGGGCGAAATTCAGCCTGTTTGAAGGGGGCATCCGCGTGCCCGCGATCATCAGTTGGCCAAAGAGTCTTCCCGTCGGCCAATCGCGAAGCCAGATGTGCGTCGCTTGCGACTGGCTCCCCACAATCGCGGCACTTTGCGATGTGCCGCTTCCCGAGCGGAAGATCGACGGCAAGAACATCGCCGATGTCATCCATTCAGCGGACGCGAAGTCGCCGCACAACGTGTTTCATTGGCAATCAGGCGGCAGCCGCAACGGGCCGCGTTGGGCGGTGCGTCAGGGCGACTGGAAGTTGCTGGGCAACCCGCAAGATACCAGCGGCAAAGCCCCGCTCGGCTCAAGTGACCAGCTATTTCTGGTAAACTTGGGTGAAGACGTGAGCGAGATGAAAAACATTGCCGCCGATCACCCCGATGTCGTCAAGCGGCTAAAGCAATTGCACGACGCCTGGGCAAAAGAAGTCCAGCAATAGGTGGCGTAGTCCGGACCTCCAGGTCCGGCCACGCCCAATTTCAATTTCTACTCGGCGGTGGCTGGAAGCCCCCGCTACGACCTTTAGGAACATTCCACTCATGAAAAAATGCTCGACGATTTTCATTCTCGCTATCCTGTTCACCGGCAACTCCCTCTTCGCCGGCGAATATGTTGTCGCGATCAGCGCCAAAACAAACACCGATCCCCAATGGAACAAAGTCGCCGACGCGCTCGTGAAAAAACACGACGGCGAACTATTGATCTACGAAAAGAACATCGGCGAGTTGCAAGAACGGTTGCGTGAAAAACACCCGCGGCACACTTGCTTTGTCGCCCAGTCCTCCGAAACGACGCGTCAGTTCGTGGCCAGCGTTCACCAGTTCACCCGGACCTATGACGACGATCCGTATACCGATACGCTGTGGGGAATCCTCACCGGATACGACGCGGCCAACGCGCTGGAAATTGCCCAGCACGCCGAGCCGCTGACCATTCGTAAAGTCGCCTCGGGCACCGAGTTGGCAATGGAAATGATTGAGGAGGGCCAGTGGTACGACGAACTGGTCAAGAACAAGTGGGTGAAGAAGGAGCCGGGCAGCGAGGCAAAAGAGCTGCACGGTCCGGACGATACCACGCAGGCGCTGGTCGATTCGCTGAACGAGTACCAACCCGATCTGTTCGTCACCTCGGGGCACGCGACCGAACGGGATTGGATGATCGGCTTCCGTTACCGCAACGGGTTCTTCAAATCAAAGGCTGGCCAGATGTTTGGCGAAGACACGTCGAAGAAGCGGATCGAGATCGATTCTTCCAACGCCAAGGTCTATCTGCCGATCGGCAATTGCCTGATGGGTCACATCGACGGCCCCGACGCAATGGCCCTGGCTTGGATGAACGACGTTGGCGTGAAGCAGATGATCGGTTACACCGTGCCGACCTGGTTTGGCTATGGCGGTTGGGGCGTGCTTGATTATTTCGTGGAACAACCAGGGCGTTACACGCTGGCCGAAGCCTTCTTCGCCAACCATCACGCGTTGATCCATTCGCTGGAAAGCAAGGCTGGCAACCAGCGCGGCCTGGCGTTCGACCGCGACGTCGTCGCGTTCTACGGCGACCCCGCGTGGCGAGCGGTCATGGCCGAAGCGCCCAACGCCTATGGCCAGGCGCTGAAACAAGATGGCGATTCTTACACGCTAACGATCACTCCGCAGCGCGGCAGTAAGTCATTCCAACCGGTGAACACCAACGGATCGCAACGTGGCTGGCGTCCCATCGTGCAGTTCCTGCCCGCCCGCGTGAAGAACGTAAAGATCACAGCCGGCGAAGACCTCAACCCGGTAGTCACCGACGATTTCATCCTGGTGCCCAACCCGCGCGAGGTCGATCCGAAGCGAGATTACCGGGTATCGTTCACCGCCGAAACGATTCAATAAACCGCCCCAGAGAATTCGCGGCGTTCAATGTTCTGGTTTTTTTGCAATCTCTCGAAGAGTGCCGGATTCTCGACGACTCTGGGACATCACTGTTCAACGTTTAGAGTTTTCTGGACCCAAGCACGAATTGCCGGGCGCATGGCCATGATGCCGGGAGTGGCGGTTCGCTCGGAAACGACCAGCGCAACGGCCTTGGCCTCGTCGAAACTTTCTTGCGACTGTAAGAAACGGCCGAGGTAATATAGCGATTCGGCATCAGCATCGTCGGCGGTCGCGACGCTTCGCAGCAGCGGATTCGCTTCTTCGGGTTTGCCTAACCGGAGCATCACCCAGCCGAGGGTTGCTTGGGCCGCTCCGGATTTTGGGTGTTCGGCGGCTAGCGGCTGAGCGACATCGAGGGCACGTTGCAACTTCCGTTGATCCTCATGGGACGCCAACACTAAGGCGAGTTGAATCGGCGCTGATCGGTTCTCAGAGTCTT
>CALBTA010000324.1 GCA_937967755.1 uncultured Planctomycetaceae bacterium
CATCAGCGTCGCAACCCCATTCTTCTGGAAGTCCGCGAAACGATCCTGGCCGCTCAACTGTTCTTCAAGAACATGGGCTTCAAGGCGGTTTCGGTGCTGCGTGATTTCTACGACGACACGACCGAAGACGCCTACCTGATGCAGTTCCGCTATCAGGAAGCCGCCATCGAGCAGTTCCAACCCGTCAACCGCATCGCCCGGCTGGCCGGTTAAACAACTCGTTCCCAGGCTCCAGCTTGGGAATGCACTGCGCGCGAGGCTCCTGCCTCGCTGAATCTCATCACGCCTTGCCGCAACACATCGCCGCTTGCGGCTTCGCCAGCGATCCCTCGGATTGCTCACTTTCCGCGCTTGTTCCACGTCATTCGTCGTCGTGGAACATCTTCTGACCATTTGTTGTTCAAGGCAATTCTCCTAACTGGTTGTGTGATAGTAACTTGCATAAATGGACGCCTGTTCATATTCACCTCCAAATGTTCCAAAATGAGCGAAAACGGGGTCTTTGGAACATCTGCCTCTGGCATGGCCCGTCGGCAATTTCCTGACCCGTTATCCGAACACTTCATTGTCTTATTTGTGATTGACGATAGATACATGTGTACATTATATGAGCAGTGGCTCAATTCCGTACCCCTAATCTCGAAAGTTTTCTAAAAATCCCCTGTAAATGACGAGATGTCACTGATCCTTGCGGTTGCGGTGACATTTCGTCGTCTGTGAAAGAGGGCTGCACTTGCAGCGAACAATCACCCCGCTTCCGAAACTCCTCCACCATTTTCGTGGCGATCCTCGCGACTTGAACTCGATCGACCGGTGGGCCGTCGGGGCAGCGGGCGATGGATCGATTCGCGGAATCGAATCGTCGCTTAAGAACCAATGCCCCCGGTACGAGCCCGGGGGCATCATCAGCTCAGGCGTTCACAGTGCCCGAGGCATAGCGCGGGGGGACCTCCGCAAAGCGTTTTGCATCAGGTCGATTTGACTTCGATGCGTTTCGCCTGATACTCTTCGCTCTTGGGCAGATGGACTTCGAGCACGCCGCTCTTGTACTGGGCGTCGATCTTGTCGGTGATGACGCCTTGCGGCAGCGTGAAGGATTCGTAGAAACTGCCCCAGCGGCGGTAATTGCCGTTGCCGTCCTTGTCTTTTCCTTCTTCCTTATGTTCGGCACGAAGCGTCAGCACATTGCCGCTGAGTTTGACGTCGAATTCTTCCGGTTCAAATCCCGGTAGTTCCGCACGCAATACATACTCGTTTTCATGATCGTCGAATTCTACGTGAGAACCGAACCAGCGGCTCGTATCCGGCAGGCTCAAGCCGCCGTGCCGCCAATCGTCCCAGAAGCGATCGATCAACTCGTCAAAGTCGTGACGAAAACGGGCGATCGGATGATCGTCCTGTTGCGTTTTCAGGTTCGTATTCTGTTTCTTTTTCCAGGGTATTAGTTGGTTTAACATCTCACACCTCCTTCGCAATTGATGGGGTGCCAGGTTTTTTGACAAAAAACTCCCGCCCGGCGCCGCGTGTGGGCGACCAAGGGGACGCCAGACGCGCGGCAAAGAACTCTCGGCAAGCCTCGCCGGGCCGGGCGGGTCAGAGGCCTAACTGTCAGGTCGATTTTACTTCAATCCGACGAGGCTTGACCTTCTCCGATTTGGGCAAGTGCACCGTCAACACGCCGTGGTGCATCTCCGCGGAAATCTTCTCGGCATCGATCGCTTCGCCGACGCTGAACGTGCGATGGTAATCGCCGACGCCATATTCGCCGACGAACAGTTCCACGCCTTCGTACCGTGGAGAAACCTTGCCATGAATGGTCAGTTCCCGGTTTTCAAACCGGATGTCCAGATTCTCGGGAGCTACACCCGGTAGATCGCCGTATAGCAGCAACTCGTCATCGGTTTCC
>CALBTA010000325.1 GCA_937967755.1 uncultured Planctomycetaceae bacterium
ACGGTCTGCCTTCAACGGAATAGCCGTTGCGATTGTTCTGCTGATTGGATTGCTGTCTGCTTATGTCGGAGCGTATTACGCGCTGGTGACGGTCAATGACGAGCCTCATGCAGTCGGGTTCGCGTATGGCGAAGCGGAGACGGAGTACCGGATCGGAGGTGCCGCCGCGGCGTTCATCTTTCAGCCTGTCCACGCTGTCGACCGGCAGTTGCGTCCACATGTTTGGACTTTTGAACCGCCGATGATTCAGTATCCGTAGAGGAGGCCTGCTGCCGCTGATTGGTCAGCTACTCGGCGTAGGCTTGAAATTTAGCGGCTAGAGACTCGCGAACGCGCTGGCACTCTTTCGACTCTGATTCGTCAAAGAACGAATCCGACCAGGGGCGGGTTGTTTCGATGTAGACGCTGTGCCGGCCAATGGTCCCGTCGGGCAGTTGGTGGCGGAAAAGTTCTGCAACGGCCTTTTCGAAGGCGTCGACGCGGGCTTGTTCATCGGCATTGGCAGGCGCGTAGTCGCCGAACTTGTGCGAGATACCACGCATGCCGCGGGTCAGTTCTTTGTGCTGTTGATCGGCCCGGCGGTTGTCGGCTTGCAAGGCCTCGTATTGCATCGGCGTCACCTTGGGGCCGAACCGAACCACGATCAGAAACTCTGTCTGGTAGGTGTATTCTCGCAATTCCTCCTTGTTTTCCAGCGCGGGCAGATTGATTGCATTGTAAAACGCGACCGGCTTTTCACGTCGCAAAACCCAGTGGTTGTCTGTCTGGTTCAACTTCCACCCAGCGGGCAGCTCTTTGCGAAGTTGCTGGACAATTCCCGTGAGGCTGCCATCGAATGCCCGCGGTTGGGCCTGTGCGTTGGCAGCGCAGGCGACTGCGGCAGCGATGAACAAAGCGCCCTTGGCTGGCGGCGGCATGATTCGTCCTCGGGGGTGGTTGACCATCTTCGACTGCGGCCTTACACCATCATAAAGTACCCGGCAGCGTCCGAGAAAGAGATGAAATGACGACAATTCCCATTACCAACGCACTGATCAGTGTCAGCGATAAGACTGGCGTGTCCGCTTTCGCCAAAGCCTTGGCCGATCGCGGCGTGAACCTGTTCAGCACCGGCGGCACGCGAAAGCACTTGGAGTCGCAAGGGCTGACGGTTCGCGATATTTCGGATTACACCGGCTTCCCCGAAATGATGGACGGCCGCCTGAAGACGCTGCACCCCAAGGTGTTCGGCGGACTGTTGTGCCGGCATGATCGCGAAGACGACATGGCCGGCATCGGAGAACATGGCATCGAGAAGTTTGAACTGGTGGTCGTGAACTTGTACCCCTTCGAGGCGACGGTCGCCAAGGAAGGTGTGACCCCGGCTGAGGCGATCGAGCAGATCGATATCGGCGGGCCTTCGCTGGTTCGTGCGGCGGCGAAGAACCACAAATTCACGACGATTGCAACCGATCCCGCTCAGTACGCCGATGTGCTCGAACAATTCAACGCCGCGGGTGGAACCGATTTTTCGCTGCGAAGCCGGCTGGCGGCCGCCGCGTTCGCCCGCACGGCGGACTATGATCGGGCGATCGCCAACTGGTTCGAGCAGCAGGCGAGTGACGGAGACTTTAGCCCGACGCTGCGGCAGAACCTGACGCTGCACCAAACGTTGCGTTACGGGGAAAATCCGCACCAACGGGCGGCGGTTTACGCCGAGCCGAATTTCCAGGGAGCTTCGCTGGTCAGCGCCCGCCAGCTAAACGGCAAGGAGCTTTCGTACAACAACTTGCTCGATCTTGACGCGGCGCTCACTATTGCCCGCAGCTTGCCGCGGTGTGGGGCCGCCGTTTTGAAGCACAACAACCCCTGCGGTGCAGCGTCGGCCGAGACGTTGGAAGAGGCCGCCCGGAAAGCGATGGCTGGT
>CALBTA010000326.1 GCA_937967755.1 uncultured Planctomycetaceae bacterium
ACCGTTTCCTTCGGGCAAAGCCTACCGCAAGATGTCTTGGCCACCGCGGCGAAGCGGAGCCAACAGGCCGACGTGATGTTGGGCATTGGTTTGTCGTTGGTCGTCACGCCAGCGGCCGATCTTCCGCGCGTCGCGAAAGAATCCGGCGGACGTTTAGTGATCATCACCCGAGATGAAACCCCGCTGGATGGAATTGCCGACGTAGTGCTGAATGAGCCGATCGGCGCAACGTTACAAGCGATCGAGGAAACGCTGCGATAGTCGATTTTCGCTCCGTGCAAGGTTGGTTCAGAGCGAACAACGAAAAGCTACGCGCTGACGCCGGATTCTCGGTCAATCAACAGGTTCTCTTCAACCGGTGCGGCGTTGCTGATCTTATCCACGGAAATGATGGTCAACCCGACCATTAGCTTGTCCCCTTCGTTGAGCATGCATTGCTCAACGCAATCTCCGTTGACGAACGTGCCGTGCTTCGAACCGAGATCACGCAAACCAATCCGTCCGTCCTGCTCGAACAGTTCGCAGTGGTGGCGGCTGGCCCATCGATCTTGAACGGGCAACCGCGGGTTGCCTTCGCGCCCCAGCGTGATGGGAAACTGCTCGAACGAGATTTCCAAACCGTCAGAAGCACCGCCGCTTACCGATACTTGAAGGTGCATGGAGGTTCTCTTAGGCCCTTCGGATCAACCGACCAATCGTCCGGGGCGAGGGCGACACTGCCGCCCGATGGTGGGGGTGGGGCGAAGCGAATCTGGAGGGATTAACGGCGCTTCGGGTAGGTGGGTAATAGTCGTAAGATGAAAATAAACGGACTGCTCGCATCAGTCAAGATTTGATCGCCAAGAAATGGGCAAGTTTCTGCCTAAGTTCCTTGACTGGTCCTGCCATTGGGCGAGCTATGCCATGCTGACCGCGTTCAGGTCACGCACCTGAATCTCATCGACGAGGTTGATCACCCCAGCGACCCGACGGGTGCAACTCAGACAAAGCTGCTTCTCATAGAAGGAAGCCACATCGCCTCGCAACACTACCGTGCCGCGTTCAGCCGCGACATCGACCTGCCGTAAAGATCGCATCTGTTTGCTGTGAAGAAAGTTCTCCACCCGGCGGGCCAAATCGAGATCTTGTTCGGATTCAGGGGCAAAGGTCGTTGGTTCTGCAATCATCGAATCACTCCATCGAGTAGCGGGGATAGAATTGTTCCGACCGCTGTACACAAATAAACAGCCGGTCAAAGAATAGGGATCTGCCGCGAGGCTTACGCCGAACTCTAGGTGCAACCGCCGTGCCATAGGCGTTGCGGTTTGTCTTACACTTCCGTGTTCAGAACGTATGTCTTTGCCATGAAAGAACTTGCTAGCCGGCGGTCGGCTTTGAGGTAGGATCAGAAAGTATAGCAAAGCGCGTTAATTTTGCAAGAGGTGCTCGCTAGCTGCGCACTAAGACCGTATGGGGGTCAGCGTTGGAAACTCATATTCCAACACCGACGTCTTCGTTTTTTCATCGCAGCTAACCCTCCGCCAGCCGAGTCGCTCGTAGAAATGCGAAATATCGGTGTATACCAATAGCGATTGGCGTCCCGAAGCCTCGGCATCTTGAAGACCTGCCAAGACTAGCCGCTGGCCAATGCCCCGGCGGCGAAATTTCGGTTCGACGTACAGCGCGTTGAGCCAAAGTTCATCCGTACCGCGCGCTTGGAACGCGTGGATCTTGTAAGCCAGCACACCTACAGGGACGTTCGAATTCAATGCCAACAACGCGGGCGGGCGGTCTTCGCTATCGGCCATCATTTTGCGGATGGCGTCGTGCGCGGGTTCCCACTCGCTGGCGATCCAGTCCACAGCGGTTTCCAAGTGCTCTGGGTACTCGGACAGCCTTGCGATGCGCAAATTCTTACATCGCGCTTCGGATTCTTGCTTGCCATCTGCGGGTTGTGTGCCGACGTCCACATCAATCCAGTAGCGCTGAATTGTCTCTCCAGACTCCGGATCCTCAAACTCGTTTTCAAGCCGCCCTCGGTTGGCAAGAATGATCCCCGCGGATGCGCGGTTATCACTACCGCACGTTAGAAGTGCGCGCCAAATGCCGCGCTCCGCTGCGCGATCGAGCGTTAGCCGAAGCAGTTCTTTGCCGACGCCCCTGCCTTGGCACGACGGCCTCACGCCGTAGCCAATGTGTCCGCCGATCCGCATCAAATTTGGTGTCAAGCGGTGCCGAAGGTTCGACACACCAACGATTTCGCCACCATCGACGAGCCAGTACGTCGAATTGGGAACAAAGCCTTCACGGAGGCCGATTCCGTGCGATTGATCTGCCAGCCGCTGCACGAGTTCCGCGAACGGCTGATGTGGGTAGGTCAGCGTGAATGGGATTCGTGCGCCGTCACCCAATTCGGAAAGGTAGCTTAGGTAGCTCGCCTCGCAGTCGACGTTGGGTTCGACGAGGTTCATGGGCTACCGGCCGTCAGTTCGAAATAGGGGCACGCCCAATCGCAACCGCTGAAGGAACTCAACCCCGTAGCCCACTCCGATCAAACCCAGCAATGCCGTGGCGGCGGTCATCTGCTCCGATCCAAACGTGTACCCAAGAAATCCGGTGAACCCGAGGCAGCCCAAAACAGCGCACCAACGTGCGGCCGCGGAGCGGAACCCACCGATTCCCGATAAGTTGCCTTGGTTCGCACTTTGTTGAGGCCGACCAATACGGCAAGCCATTTCGATTCCGACCGCAATGCTGAACAACGCCAACAGCCCGAGCGTGCGTTGCATTGCTTCCCAACCAGGCACGAAACCCAAAAATCCAATCGACCCGATGAACCCGAACAGTGTGAAACACCGCGCAACAGGAGAGACAAATTCGAAGGCTTGTTTCCGAACCTCGTTGTGGGACATTACTACGCCTCCTAGAGGACTTGGACCCGGGGCAATCGAACGTCTGCGCCGCAGTTCGATCCCTCAAGAATTTGATTGTCGCCAGAGCTTGCGGCCGACGCAACTCGGATCCGCGGGTGAGGCATGCATTGTTGGGTAGCAGGCGAAGGCACTCGGTTTCACTAAAACCCTAAGCCTGATCCTGTCAAAACACCCGTGCCCACGGTCCCGTCGGAAATTTGGAACATGCCTGGAAACTGCTGGGCCCAGTCGATATTTCCGGCGGGGCAGTATTGGCGGCCGTTGCCTTCAATGGCGGCGATGGTCGGCACGCGGGCGGCCAGTGAAGCGCTGTGCAGCAGCGAGTAGCCAGGGCAGGTGAGATCTTGCACGCAAAGAAACATGCTGTACTTTTGGGCCGCCGCGCCCATCAACAGCGCTTCGCTATGCCC
>CALBTA010000327.1 GCA_937967755.1 uncultured Planctomycetaceae bacterium
ATGCGGATGATCTCACGTTCAGCGGATCGGCTGATGCGGTGCGGCACGTCGGGCGTTTGCTGCGGCGGGCGAAGCATATCGTGGAAGCTGAAAACTTCCGCGTTCACCCAAACAAGACGCGCATCTTCCGCCGCGGCCGCCGGCAAGAAGTGACCGGGCTGGTGGTCAACGATCGGGTGAACGTTTCGCGCAAAACGCTGCGGCGATTCCGTGCCACGTTGTTTCAGATCGAACGCGACGGCCCGGCGGGTAAACGCTGGGGCAGCGGCGGCGACGTGATCGCGGCGATTGAAGGCTTCGCTAATTTCGTCGCGATGGTCGATCCCGCCAAGGGCCAGCAATTCCAGCAGCAGGTGGCGGGCATCATTCAGCGGCACGGGCTCTGCGGGGGCAAACGAGTCCAGCGAGATCGCTGGCAGCCGCCGATCGTCGCCGCGGAAGCGGCCGCCGCCCCAGCGGATGATGTGTTCGTCATCGCCGACACCGCCGAATCGCCGGCCGACAAGCCCAACGCACCCGAAGATTCCCAGCGCCCCTGGTGGAAGTTCTGGTAGACTTGAAAAAAGTAGTAGGCACGCTCCGCGTGCCGTAATCGAGCAACAATCCGGATGTTTCGGCGAACGGCACGGGGACCGTGCCTGCTACTTTGAGATTCAAAAATCGTAACGTGCTGAGGAGAATTCGGAGCGTGAGCGAGCGACATCGATTCCGCAGAGTGCCTGGCCGTTTCTTGTTCGCGGTTGCGCTTTGCTCTAGCGGATTGCTTCCCGCGGAAGAGCCAGTGCAATTCGCCCGCGACATTCAGCCGCTGCTCGCGAAACATTGCCTGTTATGCCACGGACCTGATGAAGCCGAAGGCGGGTTGCAGTTGCACGCCCGCGAAGCGGCACTGGTGGAACTCGATTCCGGCGAGCACGCTATCGTGCCGGGCAAGGCGGAAGAAAGTGAGTTGCTCAGCCGGATCACATCCGACGACCCTGAAGTTCGCATGCCGCCCGAAGGTGACGCGCTGAAGCCGGAGGAAATCGCGGCGCTGCGCGCTTGGATATCCCAAGGGGCGAAGTGGGAAGTGCATTGGGCTTACCAGCCGCTGGCCGATTCGCCGCCGCCGAAGGTCAATCGGCAACAGGCGGTTGGCAATGACATTGACCGTTATGTCTTGGCGAAGCTGGAAAGCGAAAAAGTTTCGCCCTCGCCCGCGGCCGACCGATTTACGCTGATCAAACGTCTGTCGTACGACTTGACCGGCCTGCCGCCCTCGCCGACGGAGGTCGACGCGTTCGTCAACGACCCGTCGGACGACGCCTATGAAAAGCTGGTCGACCGCTTGCTCGCGTCGCCCCACTTTGGCGAGCGGTGGGGGCGGCACTGGCTCGACAAGGCCCGATACGCGGATTCCGACGGTTACGAAAAAGACAACCACCGCGCGGACGCCTGGCGCTACCGTGATTGGGTGATCGATGCGATCAATGCCGACGTTCCGTTCGATCAATTCACGGTCGAACAACTAGCGGGCGATATGCTGCCCAACGCCACGCCGCTGCAACGGTTGGCCACGGCCTTTCACCGCCAGACGCTGACGAACACCGAAGGAGGAACCGATCAGGAACAGTGGCGCGTCGCTGCCGTGATGGATCGCACCGAAACGCTCGGCACGGTCTGGCTGGGTTTGTCGGTCGGCTGTGCGCGATGCCACAGCCACAAGTACGATCAGATCACCCAGCGCGAGTACTACCAACTGTTCGCCTACTTCAATAACGGCGACGAGGTGAACACCAACGTGCCGAAAGCCGCGCCGCTGGATGCCGCTGCGCAGGCCAAGGCCGCTGATATTCGAGCCGCCCTGGCAAATCGCCGCAGAGAGTTGGTGAAGTCGGTCGATCAATGGCTGCCGTCGCTGCGCAACGAGGCGAACTCGGCTTCCAACAGCGAAATTGCCCATCACCCGCTTGAGAATTTATCGATCAAGGGGCCGGACGGGGTCACGTTTTCGCCGCAGGAGGATGGTTCTTACTTGGGGGGCGGGGCGAACCCGGCTACGGCGAAGTACACCATCGAAGCGACGTCCGCGGCCCAAAACGTGACTGGTATTCGGATCGAAGTACTTCCGGACGATTCGCTGGGAGCGCGCGGCCCTGGGCGTGTGAAACATGGCAATTTCGTGCTGAATGAAGTTCGCTTGTACGCCGCTGGCGAGGCGAAATGGGAAGCCGGCGATCGGCAACCGCTTGTCGCGGCAACGGCTAACCACTCTCAAGACGGCTGGCCGGTTGCCAATGCCATCGACGGGGTCGAAGGCGAAGGACGCAACGGAACCGGTTGGGCGGTGGGTCCGGAATACGGCAAACCGCACTCGGCAACGTTCGCCCTCGCCCGCCCCATCGACAATGCGAAGGGGCATCTGCAAATCGTGCTCAACCAAACCTATGGCACGCAGCACACCATCGGGCGGTTTCGCGTGTCGGCCGTCACCGGCAAGCTGCCAGGTGCGGGCATGCCCGACGACATTGCGAAACTCGCGCTCGCCGATTCGCGCGACGCAAAAGCGAACGAGCAGTTGGCCGCATACTTTCAAACGCGCGATCCGAAGTCGTTGGAGCTTAACGCACAGCTACAAGAGCTAACGAAGGCAACATCCGGCGAAACGATGAGCGTGCGGGTGATCGGCCACCGCGGCAGCAACCCGCGGAAGACGCACATTCTTCGCCGGGGCGAGTTCAAACAGCCGCTGGATGAAGTGACAACCGGGACGCTCACCACGCTGCCGCCGATTCGCCCGCGCGATGGCGACGGGCTGACCGACCGCCTCGACCTGGCCCGTTGGCTGGTGAGCGGCGACAACCCGCTAGTTCCGCGCGTGGCAGCGAACCATGTGTGGAGGCATCTGTTCGGCGAAGGGATCGTGCCGACGATGAACGACTTTGGCGTGCGCGGCGACCCGCCTTCGCACACGCTGCTGCTTGATCACCTGGCGGCGAAGTTGATCGACCTGGGGTGGTCGCGCAAAGCGTTAATCAGATACATCGTCATGTCATCAACGTACCGGCAGTCGTCCCGCCACCGGCCGGATTTGATCGAAGTCGATCCCAATAACCGGCTATTGCATCGGCAGAACCGCTTCCGTGTTGAGGCGGAAATCGTGCGCGATATCACGCTCGCCGCCAGCGGGTTGCTCTCGCGGAAGATCGGCGGGCCGAGCGTGTTTCCACCCATTCCGGCGAGCGTGACCGACCTGACCTACAACAGCAGTTTCAAATGGAAAACCAGCGGCGGCGAGGACCGCTACCGCCGCGGTATGTACACGTACTTCAAGCGGACGGCCCCGCACCCCAACCTGATCACGTTCGATTGCCCTGATTCGAACGTAACGAACGTGCAGCGCGACCGCAGCAACACGCCCATCGGCGCGCTGGTGACGCTCAATAATGAAACCTACGTCGAGGCCGCCCAGGCGATGGCCCAGCACGTTCTTTCGCACGACGACCTAAGCGACGACGAAAAGTTGCGTTACGCCCTGCGCCGCTGCATCGCCCGCTCGCCGGGTGACGAAGAAGTTGCCGACTTTGCAAAGTTGCTCAAGACCAGCCGAACGTGGTACGCCGAAAACTCGGCGGATGCCAAGCTTCTCATCTGCCCACGTGCCGCCGAAGCGATTGCCGCGGAAGAAAACGCCGCCTGGGTCGCCACGTTGCGGATGGTTTTGAATTTGGATGAGTTTATTACGCGGGAGTAAGGAAGCGGTGCGGCGCAAGCCGCCCGGTAGATGAAACTGAAATTCCGGAGGGCTTGCGCCCTGCCGCTTCATGCAACGACGAACAACCTTTGAAACATGAATCGCCCCCAAACTGCACGCCGCGAATTCTTAACCACCACCGCCAGCGGGCTGGGGGCGATGGCTTTGGGTTCGATGTTGACCGACGATGGCTTGCTGCGGGCTGAGGATGCGATCGATGCGCCCAGCGTGAAGCAGCCCCACTTTCAGCCTCAGGCGAAGGCTTGCATCTTTATCTTCATGGCGGGGGCGCCCTCGCAGTTGGATTTATTCACGCCCAAGCCGAAGCTGACCGAGTTGCACGGGCAGAAGCTGCCGCAATCGATCCTCGACAAAGCCCGCTTCGCGTTCATTCAACCCAACACCGCCACGCTGATGGGTTCGCCGCGGAAATTCAGCAAGCATGGCGAGTGCGGGATGGAATTCTCCGATTGGTTGCCGCAGTTGGGCAGCGTTGCGGACGAACTGCTGATGGTTCGCAGCCTGCACAGCGAAGAGTTCAACCACCACCCCGGCCAACTGATGATGCAGTGCGGCGTTTCGCGGTTCGGCATGCCGACGATGGGTGCCTGGATGAACTACGGGCTGGGCAGCGTATCGAAGGATTTGCCCGGCTATGTGGTGCTGACCGCCGGCCGCGGCAGCAGCGGCGGGGCGACGCTTTACCAAAGCGGCTTCCTGCCTTCGACCCATGGCGGCGTTTTGTTCCGCAACCAGGGCGAACCGGTATTGAATCTGACCAACCCCCAAGGGCTTCCACCGGAATTGCAGCGGGCGGGGCTGGATACGTTGAAGTCGGCGAACAGCCGCCGCTATCAGGAAGTTCACGATCCGAAAATCGCCAGCCGCATCGCCAGCTATGAACTGGCCAGCCGGATGCAATCGGCGGCCCCTGAATTGATCGACCTGTCGCAAGAGTCGAAGGAGACGCTCGACATGTACGGCGTCGGCAGGGCGGAGCCGAAGAAAACATGGCGGGGTTCGCTGGGGCACTTGAAGACGTACGACACCTTCGCCCGCAATTGCCTGCTGGCCCGGCGGATGGTCGAACGGGGCGTGCGGTTCATCAACATCATTCACGCGTCGTGGGACCAGCACAGCGAACTCGACTTCAACCTGTTCCACAATGCCGAGTGCGTCGACCAACCGATCGCCGCGTTGATCAAAGATCTCAAGCAGCGCGGCATGCTTGATTCCACGATGGTCGTTTGGGGCAGCGAATTCGGGCGAACACCGCTGGGCGAAAATCGCCGCGGCCGGGCCGCCAACACCGGGCGAGACCATCACCCCTTCGCCTACACCATGCTGCTATCGGGCGGCGGGCTAAAGGGCGGTTTGACTTACGGGTCGACCGACGAGATCGGCTGGCACACGGAAGAAAACCCGGTCCATATCAACGATCTGCACGCGACGATGCTGCACCAATTCGGGCTGGACCACCTGAAGCTGACCTACCGCTTCCAAGGCCGCGACTTCCGCCTAACCGACGTCGGCGGCAAGGTGATTCGTGAGTGGATTGCTTAGAAGAATCAATGTAGCAGGCACAGTGCCTGTACCGTCCGCCAAATCGTCCTGAATCGCCCCTCAGTTGCGGCACGCGGAGCGTGCCTACTACTATTTCCAGACAACTCTCAAAAAACTTTGAGAATCTTGGCAGAAAAGTGTACCAGCCGCTTGACAGAGATGTGAAAATGTGTATACTATATCAATGATCGGGTACGACGGTCTTCCAAGGCCGTCGAATAAGAGTGGGTTTAGGCACTGGCGTGTACGGACCTGGAGGTCCGTTCTACTTCGCCTGTGAAGAGAAACAACATTCAGCACGACCCTTGAATTGGCGGGGCCTTGCTGAAAATTGGGTGCGCTGATGATGTGAACGGATTGATGTAAGTGATTGTCAGTTCAGTGGTTAGGGGGTTTACCACGGAGTTAAAATGCGGCCAACTTTCAGCACTGGTGACCATCGGCTGCTGAAAACGATGGTGGACGTAAACGTAGTGGCAGCAGGGGCTTGCGGAGTAGGGGGCGACTGACGTGCTGAATCGATTGCTGAATCGTCGATGGATAGAAGCGGAAGCGGCGCGAGCCGTCCGGTGCGCCACGTTTATCCACCGGGCGGCTTGCGCCTCTCCGCTTCCTTTCGGACGTGATCGCGGTGGCTGGAAGCCCCCGCTACTGGTCCTATGTGCAACAGGCGCGCTGCGCATAGACGTGCAACGCGCAGCGCTTAAAGGGAACCCTGGAGGCCGAACTTTTGTTGCACATAAGCCATCAATGTGCAACCAGCGCGCTGCGCATTGGCTGGCTAGTTGGGAAAGAAAAATCAAACGACGGGTATTGGGGCATCCCGGGGAAGCGGCGTAGAACCTATCCGAAAACCTCGGGACGGATTGGCAATCCGTGCTACTTCCGAGGTTTTCGGATAGGTTCTTAAGACGGCGAGGATAGGGCAGGCAGTGAAACAACGTTCGCCGCGTCCAGGAAGTCCATCCGCACAATGACTCAGAAACTTTCACCCACAACGAGGATTTACCATGGTTCAACTTCATGACAAGAGGTTAATCAGGCCAACTCTGTTGGCGACGCTGGTGGCCGGCGTCGCGCTATCACAACTTATCTGCCCAGCAGGTCTGCAAGCCGAGCCGGAACGACCCGTTAACTTCGTCATCATCATGGCTGATGATTTGGGCTACGGCGATTTGGGTTGCTATGGGGGTGAACGTTCGAAGACGCCGAACATCGATGCGCTGGCGACCGGCGGGTTGAAGTTTCTCGACTTCCATTCCAGCGGGGCGGTTTGCTCGCCGACGCGGGCCGGGCTGATGACGGGGCGCTATCAACAGCGCGTGGGCGTGCCGGGGGTGATTACCGCCGCGGGGCATCGCCACATCGGCATGCCGCTGGCCGAAGTGACCTTTGCCGAAGTCTTAAAGGAAGCCGGTTACGCGACCGGCATGTTCGGAAAGTGGCACTTGGGTTATCAGCCGAAGTTCAACCCGGTGCATCAGGGCTTCGATCAATTCCGCGGGTATGTTAGCGGCAACGTCGATTTCTTTTCACACGTCGACCAGGTAGGCAAATACGATTGGTGGGAAGGCGACAAACAGATTGAGGAAGAAGGCTACGTCACGCACCTGATCACCAAACATTCTGTGAAGTTCATTGAAGAGCACCAAGACCGGCCGTTTTGCTTGTACGTCGCGCATGAGGCTCCGCACTATCCCTACCAAGGCCCGGGCGATAAGCCGTTGCGAACGGTCGGAGGCAAGTTCAACAACCAAGGCGCGCGGAAGGACATCGCGCAAGCGTACAAGGAAATGGTCGAGGCGATGGACGACGGCGTGGGCGAGATTGTTGCCGCTTTGAAAAAGCACGACCTGGAAGAGGATACGCTGGTGATGTTCTTTTCCGACAATGGGGCGAACCAGCGCGGGTCCAACGGAGCCCTGCGTGGTCATAAGGGAAGCGTCTGGGAAGGAGGGCACCGCGTTCCGTGCCTGGCGCGATGGCCTGGGGTGATCGAAGCGGGTGAAACCACCGATGTGATGACCATTACGCTCGACATCTTTCCCACGTTGGTTGAACTGGCCGGCGCGAAGCATTCGCCGCAGGGAAAAATCGACGGCGTGAGCCTGGCGGGCTTGCTGCGTGATCAAACCCCATTGGAGCGGGAAAGGCTATTTTGGGGAACGCGAAGAGGCCGTGCGATGCGCGATGGCGACTGGAAACTGGTCGCCGCCGGGAAGGGAAAACCGATGCTGTTCGACCTGGGCGAAGACCTTGCCGAGGCGACCGACCTGGCTGGCAAACACCCTGACCGCGCGGCCAAAATGATCAATGAATTGGGCGATTGGGAACAGGAAGTTGGGCCTAGCGAATTCCCCTCCGCCGAACGGAGGCGCGATGCGAACTAGATGTCCCCTATGGCGGCTTGTGAAGAAAAGTTAAGCTAATCTCACGACGCAGAATCCGAATATCTGCCCAAATTCCTGCCAAGGCACAGCGGTGGAGTTTCATGGCCACGAAGAAGGAAAAACAAACCGATGCGGCGACGAAGAGTTCCAAGTCTTCCAACCGCGTGTTGATCGTCGACGACGACGCCGAAATCATCACCGCCATTCGCTATGCGTTGGAGGCCAAAGGCTTCGAAGTGCTCGTTGCGCGTGACGGCAACCAGGGGCTGGCGATGGCCGAGCGCGACCAGCCCGATTTGGTCATCCTCGACATGATGATGCCCAAGCGGAGCGGCTTCTTGGTTTTGGAAAAGCTGCGCCGAACGGAAGAAAGCCCCACGAGGGTGATTATGATCACCGCCAACGAAGGCAGCCGCCACAAAGCCTACGCCGAGATGCTGGGCGTCGATGATTACATCCGCAAGCCGTTCGCGATGGACCGGTTGATCGAAAGCGTGCAAAGG
>CALBTA010000328.1 GCA_937967755.1 uncultured Planctomycetaceae bacterium
CGAAGTCGGAGAAGATCACGGTCGCCCGTATCTGGCGCTGGAGTTGATCGAAGGGCAAACCCTTTCTGACCTCACGCAATCCGAACCGCAGCCCTGCCGCTGGTCGGCGACGATGGCTTTGCAGCTTGCGCGCACGGTTCACTTCGCCCACCTGCGTTCGATCATCCACCGCGATTTGAAACCGGGTAACGTGCTGCTGGTACGCCCCCGCCGCGACGGAGAAGACACCGCACACCTTACTTGGGCACCGCCCGTCAGCGACAGTTCGCACACTGCGCCGCTGGCGGTTCCCGTCGCCAAGATCACCGACTTCGGGCTGGCGAAGCAGTTGGATTCGGAACAACAACTGACGCAGACCGGGTTTGCTGTCGGCACGCCCGCCTACATGGCACCTGAGCAAGCGACCGGCAATGTCCAACGGGTGGGGCCAACTGTGGATGTCTACGCGCTGGGGGCGATCCTGTATGAATTTTTAACGGGCCGGCCGCCGTTTGCCGGCGATGATCCAATGCAAATGGTCATGGCGCTGCTGGATGAAGAGCCATTGCCGCCGCGCAAATTGCGCCGCGACGTTCCGCGCGATTTGGAAACGATCGTCCTGAAATGCCTCGCCAAAGAGCCGGCCAACCGTTACGCATCGGCCAACGACTTAGCGGTCGACTTGGAACTCTATCTACAAGGCGAACCGATCCATGCCCGGCCGTTGCCCTGGACGGGAAAATTGCTCCGCTGGGCAAGGCGGCAGCCGGTGCTCGCCAGCACTTACCTGTTTTGCTTCCTGTTCTACGCCATCCATCTTTTCGCCCGGTTCGTGCTACAACTTCCCTGGCATCAGCGCTACTGGCTGACGGTCTCGATCCTGTTCGCCGCTTGGGCAGGCATGACAACAGGTCTGCAATGGCTTTGGGATCGCGGCAAGTTCGAAATCTTAGGCCGCGTTGCCGTGGTCGCATTCAGCACCATTGCAATCACAACTTGCTTCACGCTAGAGGCCGGCCCGCGCAGCGCGCCCGTCGCCTCGTTCATCATCGGCATTCCCGTTGCGGCGTTGCTGCTGCCGCGCCCTTGGATGATCTGGCTTGTCACGGCGTTGGGAATGGCCTGTTACTGCTGGCTGCAAATCCATGCGGTCCTCTGGCGGCCTGAAAATGCGGCATCGCCGGAACACGTCGCCGCGTTTCTCGCCTGTTTGATTGTGATGGGCGCGTGCCAACACCTGTTGTTGCGGCGCTGGGTGCGGCGCGAATCGGTCGGGCAGTTGCAAAGTCCAAAACGAGATTAGGGCCAGTTCGGCAAAATTCGTCTACCGCCTGCGCGGCTCGACCTTGATGGGCTGATCCGATATGTCTGCTTCTTTGCCTTGCAGATGTTTGGCAAGAAACTTTTCAACGCGACGGTCGAGTTCCTCGCTGCGGAAGCCGTGGCCGCCGCCATCCATCTTGATCAATGTTGAAGGGACACCGGCGTCGTCGAGGGCTTTGTCGAAGACTTCCGATTGCGGGTAAGGAACCAGGCGATCGTTGGTGCCGTGGACGATTAAATGCGGCGCATCGTCTTTCGTGACGTAGAACAGCGAACAGGCGGTGCGGGTCTTTTCTTTGTTCTGTTGAATCGGACCGCCGATCAGCAGCGACTCGGGCGAGTTCGGAGCGTTGTGCCGGATTTGGCTCTTATGGTCGTCCATGGTGAGCAAGTTGGAAGGGCCGTAGTAGTTGATCACGCAAGCTACGCGGCTCGACTGATCATCGTGTTCGCCCAAGTCACCTTCGAGCGCCTCGTCGTCGTTCATCGTTCCCAGGCAAGAAACCAAATGTCCGCCGGCGGACGTTCCCCAGACGGCAATTTTTTCGGCGTCGAGGTTGTGCTTTTCGGCGTTAGCCCGGATCCAACGAATGGCCGCCTTGCAATCGTGCAGTTGGGCCGGCCACTTCGCCTCGCCGGTCAGCCGGTAACCCACGCTGATGCCGGCGTACTTTCCCTCGGCGACGAACCGCGCTAAGCGAAACCCGCCTCCCCGCTTGTCGCCCGCCCGCCATGCACCGCCATGAATGTAGACCAACACCGGCAGCGGCTCTTCGTCGTCCCTGACTCTTGGAAGATAAAGATCCAAACATTGGCGCGGGTTGTCCGTCGCCGCGTAAGCGATGTCTTTGGTGATATCCATCTGCTCAAAGTCAGGGCGCTCGCGCTGTTGGGCAAACGAACTGGCCGTGAGGACGAAACTGAACAGTAAAACGAGGCTGGCGATGCGTTGGTGTGTTTTCATATCAAAATCCATCGTTTGAGTATGTGATTCAAATGCAGCGCACGTTGACCGATTGTGAACAGGCATGGAACCCCGGCCCAGCGGTTTCGTTTTGCGCTTACGAATTTCGGCCGTGTCACCACTTTCAGCCACCACCTGGTGCCGGTGGTGAATTTATTCAGCGGAAAATTGACTAGCGATTTCCGTAACCTGTTTGCCAGCTTCAAGTTCGAGCGACGGCTTCGGGAAAGCGCTCTGCAAGAATTCACCAAGGTGCCCGGTTTTCGGGGGTCCCGCTGAATTCTCACATACTTTCGTTTTGTTCGCGACAATACGAGTGTGTGCTGTGTGTTGTAGTTGAGACATGAGTCTACTGCTTGCTAAAAGTGCGTCTAAAACTGAGCGGCAAGGCGCTAGCCGCCGGTGAGTCAGGATTTGTGACTATCGTCCGCACAACGCTGGTCCGACGAGGAGATTCAACCCCTCGACGTCCAGACAAGTATCTGTAAGTTCACGTGATCATAAGTATACACAAGGTGGTACACAAAAACCGGTTTTTCACCAATCATTCTGGGAAAATTTTCCAAATTCGCGCAGGCCCCGCGTTTCGGCGGCCGTTTTCCCGAAAAAAATTTCGGCCCCGGTGAAAAAACCTCAGTATTCACGTAGAACGAATCGCCGATCCGTTCGCGGGAGCAAACCACATGACGGATATCGAAGTTTTCAGCGAAAGAAAGGGAGCTAGAGAGATGAAGGGGTTAGGGAGATATGAACGACTTGGTTGACGCAGCATGGCCCGCTTTGTAGGCTAGATAGATGGGTCATTGCGGCGGCTGACGGGTCTGATTGCTCGTCCATCCCGACGGCCGCTCGTCAGGGGATTCGGAAAACGCGCACGGGATGTGAGTTCCCCTTTTCATCGCGGAACGATCTAAAAGCAGCCCAAGTGCGCGGAGGCAGAAGGAGAATAGAGATGCTGAAAGTTCCACAAGCCGCCATCACCGCTGGCGCGACGCTGTTGTCGATGGTGATATCGGCCGGCGCGATGTCGGCCAGCGCCATGGCGCAGGCACCTACGGCAGGCCCGAAGAAGTACCGGTCTTTCTACGATGCGGATTTGATTCGTTTCGTAGACAAGACCCTGGATCAAGATAGGTCGGAGCGCAACAAGCGGCGGTTCCTGGTGGCGGGTATTTGCAAGGGTTCCAAGCCGCTCAATAACACCGAGTTGGATAACCGTCCGCTGTTCGATGCATACTTCATGAAGTACTACTTCCCCCGCATGACCCACCCCGATGAGTTGGGGAACATCGCTGAGATGCGGATGGACTTGATGAAGCAGTATTTCGGCGTCATCAAAAACGATTCCAACGGCCAAGAAGTGCGCGACCGCATCAACGCCTTGACACTGAAGTTCATGCAGGGAATTGTCGGTACGAAGCTGGGCGAATTTCACCCGGCCGTTCGGTACAACGCGATGTTGATCATCGGCGATCTTGATAGCCGCGGGCCGGAGTTGTTCGGCAACGCTCGGCCGGCTGAACCGTTGATCGCCGCGCTCGACATCATGCGGGGCGAGTTGGTTTCCAAAGATCAGATTGACGCCGTCCGCGTCGCAGCGCTGATCGGCATCGCCCGGCACGCGGAACTCGACCGCCACCGCCCCGCGAACCGGCGGATTCCCGACGCGGCGTTGCGGCCGCTGATCGAGCCTTTGGTAACCATCGCCACAACCAGCGAACCGCCCGCTTCGCGTTCGGCGGAAGGCCACACCTGGATGCGGCGGCAGGCGCTGGAAGCCCTCGCGTCTTTCGCATCGACCCGGCCCATTGGCCCCGTTGCAACGGCGGTCGACAGCATCATTTCCGATCCTACAGCCCCGCTGGCTTTGCGGTGCGCCGCAGCGGAATCGCAAGGCAAAATGCAGAACCCGCTGGCCGAAGGCGTAACCGCCGAGCAAGCCGCGATGAAACTAACCCGGTTGGCAGGCGACATTTTGGAAGCCGAACTGGAAGGTTTGGAACCGTATCTGGACGAACTGAAGATCAAGGAAGAGTCGGCCATCGACACCGGTCTTTCCGGTGGCCGGGCTACGATCACCGACGGCGGCCTCGGCATTCTCGGCGGAGAAGCCGCCGGGAGCACGGACGACGCGGTGATCGAAACTTCGCCCCAAGTTGCGGCGGTGCAACGCCGCGGCAAGCATTTGCTGCGTTGCGTGCAGAATGGCCTCTCTGGCGTAGATGGCGGCCGGGGAGTAGTCGCCGGCGTGCAAGACGCTGCCGCCAGATCGAAAGCATCGCAGGTGCAAACTTTGTTGAACCAAACCGACAAGATGCGGACCGACGATGCGCCCATCGGTACCAAGCCGGCGTTTGCGGAAGTTGATGCCTACTACGGTAGCCTCGATGCCCAGCTCAAGTCGTTTAACGAAATCGCGCCGAAACCGAAAACAGCCGAGCCACCGGCCGATGCCGGGACGGGGCCTGATTCGACGACTCAGCCGCCCCCGTTGCCCGATGGACCTCCGCCGCTTCCCAGCGGGCCTCCGCCTTTGCCGCCGCAATAAGTTATGCCTCAGCAAATCTCGCCGTGGCTTTTGTGCTTACTTCCTCGGCGTTAAACTGTTCTGAAGAGCGGGCGATCCCACGTGAAGGGGTCGCCCTTTTCTGTTGGAACATGATCCTGGCGAGTCCTCCTTCGCGGTTGAATGTCAAACCCTTACGAACCACCGGCAACGAAAGAGCCCCTGTTTCGCCGGCGATGGGTGCCCGATTTGCTGGCCTCGCGCTGGGGGCGGATGATCGCGTTTTTCCTGCTGTACGTCACCGAAGGAATTCCGCTGGGGTTTACCGCCACGGCGGTCGCGACGCAGATGCGGCGGCAGGGCATCGGCCCGGCGGCGATTGGTGTGTTCGTTGGGACTTTGTATTTGCCCTGGGCGTGGAAGTGGGTGGTCGCCCCGGTCGTCGACATCGCTGCCAGCCGGCGGTTGGGGCGCCGCCGTGTTTGGATCGTCGCCATGCAGACGTTGATGGTCATCACGCTGGCGATGAGCATGGGCGTTGACTTTACGGCGCAGCTCAAGCTCTACACGGCAGTCATTTTTCTGGTGAACATTTTCGGAGCGACTCAAGACGTCGCCATTGATGCGCTCGCCTGTGATATTTTGGAAGAATCGGAACGTGGCACAGCCAACGGGTTGATGTTTTCCGGCGCGTATGTTGGCAACGCGTTGGGCGGTTCGGGCGTGTTATTCCTCGCCGGCGTGGTTGGTTTTGGCAACGCCAGTTTGTTGGCGTTGGGTGCCATCCTGTTGGTGTTGTTGCTGGTAGCTCTGCCGCTGCGCGCACGGGGACGCTTCTCGAAATCCGAATCCGAAGCAAAGCCGGCGGACGCGCCGCAGGAGATGTTGAC
>CALBTA010000329.1 GCA_937967755.1 uncultured Planctomycetaceae bacterium
GTGCGGGACGAATCGCGCCGCACGATCATCGGCACCGGCGAAGTGCTGGTCGCCCGTGAGCCGTTCAAGGTTTTCTCCTGGGTTGACCGTGGCCACTACCGCACTGGCGATATGGTTCACGCCCATTTCAAGGCCCAAACGCTTGACAACCAGCCGGTCGAAGGTAGCGGCGAACTGACGCTGCTGAAAATTACCTACAACGACAAAGGCCAACCGATTGAAACCCCGGTGCGGCAGTGGAATGTTGACACCAATGTTGAAGGGGTCGCCCAGCAGCAGGTGCGGGCGTCGGCCAAGGGGCAATACCGCCTGAGCTACACGGTCGCCGACAAGGCCGGCCACAAGATCCAAGGCGGCTACATGTTCACCATCATGGGCGATGGTTTCGACGGCCAGGAATACCGATTCAACGAAATCGAACTGATCCCCGACCAACAAACGTACGCCAATGGCGACACGGTACAGTTGCAGATCAACACCGATCAGCCCAACAGCACGGTGCTGCTGTTCGTCCGCCCCGCCAACGGCATTTGCAAGCCGCCGAAGGTGATCGACATGATGGGCAAGTCGCACGTCGAAGAGATCGTCGTGTCAAAGAAAGACATGCCGAATTTCTACGTCGAGGCGGTGACCGTCAGCGGCGGTAAGGTCTACCAGAAGGTGAAGGAATTGATCGTCCCGCCGGAGAAGCGGGTCGTCAACGTCGAAGTTCTGCCCGACAGCAAAGAGTACCTGCCGGGTCAAAAGTCGACGGTCAAACTAAAGCTGACCGATTTCCACGGCAACCCGTTCGTCGGCAGCACGACGGTGACGATGTACGACAAGTCGCTGGAATACATCTCCGGCGGTTCCAATGTCGGCAACATTCGCGAGTTCTTCTGGAAGTGGCGGCGTCACCATAACCCGAACCACGAAACGAACCTGAACCGCCACTTCGGCAACATGACTTTGCCGGGGCAAATCGGCATGGCCCACGTCGGAATTTACGGAGCGACGCTGGCTGCTGATTTGGATGAATACGCCAGTCGGGAAGTCGCCAAATCAGGCGGAATTGGGGGAGGAGCCCATGCCGTCAACCAGACGGTTGCTCTGGCAGAGGCCGCGCCGGCGGCGAACAACTTCGCCAATGCCGACGGGGCAGCCCCCGGTGCCGCGGCACCAGCCCAGGGCCGTGCTGCGCTTGCCACCGGAAATAGGGCCAACAAAGCATCCCAAGCGCAGTTTGGTCAGGCCCAAGGGCCAGGCCAAGGTGCCGCGGCCGGTGTTGAACCGACGGTCCGCAGCAACTTCGCCGATAGCGCCTTCTGGAAAGCCGACATTCGCACCAACGAAGAAGGCATCGCCGAGTTCGAAGTCGACATGCCCGAAAACCTGACCGCCTGGAAGATCAAACTGTGGGCGATGGGACACGGCACGAAGGTTGGCTCCGGCGAGACCGAAGTGGTCACGCGGAAAAACCTGATAGTCCGTCTGCAAGCGCCGCGGTTCTTCGTGCAGAAGGATGAAGTGGTGCTGTCGGCGAACGTGCATAACTATCTGCCGACTGAGAAAGAAGTGACCGTCAAGCTCGAACTGCCCAGCGAAGTGTTGGAGCCGATGAGCCGCGATCAGTTGGTGCGCAAAGTGACGATTCCCGCCGACGGCGAACAGCGTGTGGATTGGCGCGTGAAAGTGCTCGACGAAGGCGAAGCGATCGTGCGGATGAAAGGGGTCACCGATGTCGAATCGGACGCGGTGGAAATGAAGTTCCCCGCTTACATCCACGGCATGCTCAAGCAGGAAGCTTGGGCCGGCACCGTTCGCGCGGATGAGCAATCGGCGAGCGTGAAAATTCGCGTGCCGAGCGAACGCCGCCCCGAGCAAACCCGGTTGGAGATTCGCTATTCGCCAACGCTGGCCGCCTCGATGGTTGATGCGCTGCCCTACATGCTCGACTATCCCTACGGCTGCACCGAGCAAACGCTCAATCGATTCCTGCCGGCGGTGATCACGCAGAAGACGCTGATCGACATGGGCATCGACCTGAAGGACGTGCAAGAGAAACGCACGAACCTCAACGCCCAAGAACTTGGCGACGACGCCGAGCGGGCCGCGCAATGGAAACGCCTGGACCGCAACCCGGTCTTCGACAAGGCGGAACTCGACGCCATCACCGCCGCCGGTATCACCCGCCTGGCGAACATGCAAATTGGCGATGGCGGATGGGGCTGGTTCAGCGGGCATTGGGAGCAAAGCTGGCCGCACACCACCGCGGTTGTCGTTCACGGTTTGCAACAAGCCCAAGCCGCCGACGTGAAACTGCCTGACGGCATGTTGGCCCGCGGGGTCGAGTGGCTGAAGCGCTATCAAGAGGGCGAAGTTCTCAAGATCAAGAACCACCCGCTCGACGTGCGGCCGTCGAAACCGAAGGCCAATAACCTCGACGCGCTAGTCTACATGGTTCTGGCCGACGCCGGGCAGAAGAACGAAGAGATGATGGAGTTCCTCTACCGCGACAAGAACGACCTGGCTGTCTACAGCAAGGCGATGTTCGGTCTGGCTCTGAACCAACAGGATGAGCAGGAAAAGACCGACATGATCTTGACGAATATCGACCAGTATCTGCAGCAGGACGAAGAGAATGAAACGGCCTACCTGCAACTGCCGGAGAACAACTACTGGTGGTACTGGTACGGCAGTGAAATTGAAGCCAACGCGTGGTACCTGAAGTTGCTCGCCGCGACCGAACCCGAAGGCGTTCGCGCCC
>CALBTA010000330.1 GCA_937967755.1 uncultured Planctomycetaceae bacterium
CCCACCCCCTTGCTCAGCGAATTCTCGCACTGCTTTGATGTGATCGGGCGCATGGTTCAATTGCAACTGTGCCACGGAAGCGGGCGAGCACTCGCCGCGCTGGCATTCGTCGATCAGCTTCGAATCAACCAACCGCGCGTCGACAGCCGCCAACCGCCCGGCGTTTTCGGGATGGGTGCCGGTCTCGTGTTCCTGGAAAATTGGGTCGTGGTAGAGCAGTGTCATGGCAGAAAGATTGTAGCGGAACCGGCCAATCGTCAACGCCAGCCGGCTGCTGTGAACCGGCGGGCACTTTCGCCGCGAAAAATGTCGTCATTTGTTAGAATTCGCAGGAGATTCCGCCCACGGAAAGGACCTGTCGTCATGAAGTTCAACAGCATCTTCATAGTTCTTGCCATGTTGGCCGCACCAGCGGGCGGCGAAGAAGTTGACGACCTTTCACCGCTGCCAACAGTTCGCTGGAGCGTGCCGGCCCCGAATGACCCGGCGGAACAAAGAATCGTCGATGAAGCGCGGAAGAGCTTGACGCAAAGTGCGATGGCGCCCATCCCAATGAACGTTCCGGTGGTCGTGAAAGTGCCAGCGCCGGACGAGCCCAAGAAACTGCGCAGCGTCGTCGTTGCCCGATCCGAAAAGCGAGTCTTTTTGATCGATGCCGAAACGGGCATCCGAATCGCGTTCCACCCCGCTCATTCCGATCTTGCACTGCCCGCCGAAAGGGCCGTTGCGGCGATTGCGGCACGCCGCACCGCGATCCACTCTCGCACCTGGCATGGCGAGTCGGTCAGTTCGCTGGCGGTCGATTCGCAAAGACTGCTGTTCATCGAACAAGCGACCGGCCCGCTCACGGACCAACCGAACCGGCTGACCTCGCTCGACATCGCACGCGAAGGGGCTATCCATTGGTCGGTCGGCGGAGACGATGGCGGCGATGAACCGAAGTTGAAGAAGGCAGCGTTTCTCGGAATGCCGCTGATCACCGGAAACAGCCTCCACGCCGTGGTTCGCCATGAAGGCCACGTTAGCCTGGTCCAACTGAACAAGAAAACCGGGGCGCTGCGGAGGGTGATCCAGTGCCTTGATGTGAAGGATGCCCGCGTCCCGATTTTCTATTGGCACCACTCGCACACGCCAATCGCCACGGGCAACCAGTTGCTCGTTCCGCTGCCGGGTGGCGAGGTGATGGCGTTTGAAGCGATGGCCGACGAACCGAAGTGGCATTACGAACGTGACCCCCTGGCGGATCGCTGGGTGGGCGGTGAAGGTTTTTTTGCCGAACGCCACTTGCGACGGGACAATCGAGAGCCGGCGTTCGCTCAGCCGTTGGTCACCGATGAAGCGATGATTGTTCCGTTGCCGCTTGCATCCAAGCTTGTCTGCCTGAACTTAAACAATGGCAAGGTGCGCTGGGAAACCAAGT
This sequence comes from uncultured Planctomycetaceae bacterium, assembly GCA_937967755.1. Classification (GTDB taxonomy): domain Bacteria; phylum Planctomycetota; class Planctomycetia; order Pirellulales; family Pirellulaceae; genus CALBTA01. Next base: position 1,421 of record CALBTA010000330.1, read on the forward strand.
GCGGCCCCGGCTACATCGCGTGCATTGAAGACGGCGCGGTGATCGCCGTTTCAGCAAGCAGCGTCACGGGCTTTGATCTGGAAACCGGCAAACAATCTTGGGATACAAAGCTGCCCGAGCGAGAACTCCCCAGCGGGCGAGGACTGCTGCACCGGGGGCACTACCATCTGCCGACGACCGGTGCCAGGTTGCACAAGATCGACCTGCGCACGGGCGAAATCGTTAGGACGATTGCGACCGGCCACTCGTTGGGCAATCTCGTTCGCGATGGCGGCAAGCTGATCTCGTATGACGGAGCCCGCGTCGAATCGTTCTACATCGCCGAAGCGCTGGCAAGGCAGGTTGACACCCGCCTGAAAGACAATCCCGAAGATGCCTGGGCGCTCGCGCGAAAGGGGGAACTGCTGTTGGCCGCAGGCGATGCCGCCGGGGCGTTGCGGTGGCTGCGCCGCTCGCTGGAACAAGAAGAAACAGATGAGACACGCCGGAGCATCGTCAACGTCACATTGCGGTTGTTAAAGGATAATGCTGTCGCTCATCTTGATTCCGGCCAGGCCGCGCTGCTGCTGGCCAGGCAACCGGCCGAAAGAATTGAGCTGCTGCAACACATGATCACGGGCTACGCCGATAACGATCAGCCTGGCCGCGCCCTTTCCGTTTGCCTGCTATTACTGTCGGAACTCGATCAGCACCCCGAGTTGGCCCGCACGATTATCGTCGAACCCGAAGCGAACCGCCGCGTGCGAATCGACCGCTGGCTTCGCGGCCGCATGCATCCATTGCAACGGGAAGCCGACCTGGCGGAGTGAAACCAAGCGGTTTGGAGGCCAATCGAATTGCAACACGCGTGTTGCAATACTTCGGAGGTTTTGCAACAGAAGGTCGGTCTTCAGGGTCCCGTTTCTTGTTGTAAAACCTCCCGCATTCGTGCAACACGACTGTTGCAAAACCACCGTAGCAGGGGCTTCTAGCCACCGTCAAACCGTGTCGCAACGAACTCAGCAGTCGATTCAGCACGCAAGCTGCATGTCGTCCCGCAAACCCTTGCCACCAGTACCTTTACGTCCATCACTCTTTTCAGCACTCGAATTCACCAGTGCTGAATGTTCGCTCATTTGCAGCGCCCTGGCGAACGACCTAACTACTGAACCGACAACCACTTACGCTAATCCGCTCACCTCACCGCCAACCCCAACTTTCAGCAAGTTCCCGCCCTATCAAGGGTCGTGCTGAATGTCGCCTCTTTCCTCCCTCTCCTCGTGGGTGAGGGCAATCAAGTACGACGGTCTTCCCAGGCAGTCGAACGACAAGCACCCCACTTCAACGGCCTGGGAAGACCGCCGAAACCATTTATCTGTACAGTATACACACATCCACTTCCATGTCAAGCGAGTGGTAGGCACACAAGTTTTTGAAGTGCAGCGAGGGGGACGCAATTTGGTTTGGGG
>CALBTA010000331.1 GCA_937967755.1 uncultured Planctomycetaceae bacterium
AAAGGTCCGCAACGGCCGTCTTCTTTCCATACCTGCGGGTTACATTGCGGATTTCAATCATGCGTCCGTGAAATTTAACTGCCCTGATGGTCGGATCACATTGCCAGCGGCAGATCACTCGTGATGAATCAACCCGCCGCTGGTCTTTTGAATCAGGTCGCGGACAAGGTTCAACGCGTGTTGCCAGTTCTCGGGGAAGTCCTCTGCAAACCTGGCCACAATTTCATCCGCTTTGCGAACCGTCCGCATTTGCCGCTTCTTGGTCATGCCGTCAGAGTCCAGCAAGTTGTCATACACATCGGCCAGTTTACAAAGCTTGACTTCGACCGGTGCCGCCAGCAGTTGCTTCAGGTAAGCCGCTTCGCGTTCTTCCTCAACCAACCGGGCATCCTTGGTGAGGGCCGCGACGTAGCTGGCAACCTTGCGGCCAAAGGCGCTGGCGACTTCATCGAAGTCGATGCCGGTGTCTTCAATCACATCGTGCAGCGCCGCGGCGGTCAGCGTGTTCGCATCATCAACGCCGAAACCCAACATCAAGATCGTCACCACTCGCATCGGATGAGCGGCATAAGGCGTCGTGCCGTTGGCCCGATGTTGACCTTCGTGGGCTTTCGCTGCGAACGAAATCGCGTTCAACACATCCACCGACGGAGCGGCGCTGGGCATTTCACGAAACGCCATGGCGCTGGAAAGCATCAGCGTTTGCATGAACTCCTGGTGCGGAATCCCACGTCCGTTCTCATCAAACAGGTTCGAAAGCCGGCGAGCATGAACCCACTCGCCCTGTTCACCAACGCGAACGAGCGTCTCGGTCGTGACATCGCCGGCGACCGCCTTTTCCCGCAAAACTACTCCGCTGATCGGCCCGAACACATCACCCATTACCTGGTAGTAAAAGTCTTTTGCCATGGCGGTCGTCCCCAAGCGTAGGTAGAGGTCACCAATTCGATTCACCCTACAGGAAGCGGAGCGGCGCAAGCCGCCCGGTGAGTCGCTCCGAACGATCCAACCCACCGATGGGCTTGCGCCCGGCCGCTACTTAGACGTTAACCCAACAGCCACCTGGAGGGAAGCGCTGGCCCTTGAGTTTGCGTTTTCGCCCTTTGCGGGTAGGATACAAACACCGCGAGTCGCCTTTGGTACTCGCCGCACGGAACAAGGAAACCCCTCATGGCTCAAGCAGTTGTCGACCCGGAAGAAGTCCGGCTATTCGCCCGTAACCTCCGCCGTTTCAATGCCGAATTGCGGGAACGAACCGGAGTGTTGAACAACCAGCTCACGGCGCTGGGCGCCACCTGGCGCGATCAGGAACACACCAAATTCGCCGAGCAGTTCGACGAGCACATCAAAGTGATCGCGCGGCTGACCGAAGCGGCGGAAGAGTACATTCCTTATCTCCTCCGCAAGGCCGAGTACATCGAGCAGTACCAGCAATCGGGATGAGCCAGCAAGCCAACGTCACGCAGATCGACGCGGTCCGCCACTTTCGCGGCGTGCTGGTGCAATACCAGGCGGCCCTGCGTGACGCCTGCGAATTGCTCACGCACGAAGCGGGCCGGGGCGTCGATTGGGTCGAAACCGATCGGGCTTCCTACTGGCCGGCCGAGGAGCGCCGGCTTGACGAAGCTTTGCTGGCCGCCAAGAACGCGCTGGAACAATGCAATCTGCGTTCGATGGGCGACTCTCGGGCTTCCTGCATCGACGAGAAGAAAGCCGTTCAGCGGTTGAAGGCCCGGCTCGACCGTGCCCGCCGTAAGGTGAAGGAAACGCGCGCGTGGAAGGCCCGCATCTTTCGCGACGGCGACGAGTTTCAAACCCGCATCACGCAGTTGAACGAGTACGCCGAGATCGATCTGTCGAAGGCCATCGCGGCGCTCGATCGGATGCTCGCCGCCCTCGACAAGTATGCCGCCAAAACCGACGGGCCGCCGCCGCCCGCGGATGCCGCATCAGCCGCCACTACCAGCAGCGGAGAAAGGGCCGACCCGTCGGGGTAGTCCTATGAAAATTTGCGACGTTGTCACCGGAACCAAACGCCTGCAACGGGCCACCAAAAGCTTGAAGGAGCAGTGGCACTGGACGAAGGATTACTGGCGCGACCGAACCGCGGACGAGTTCGAGGAAAAATACCTCCAACCACTGGCCGAGCAACTGCGCATGACGCGTTCCGGCATCGGCGAAAGCGCCGAAGTACCATCGAGTATATCGCCGAAGTCCTCGACCAGGCCGAAAAAGACCTCGGCGACCACGATCAGGAACACAAGTAGGCGTAGTTTTCGCCAATTCAAATTGCCAAAGAACGAAAGCGCAGAACGGATTGCCAATCCGTTCTCCAAGCCGCGTTTCGCCGCGCTGACGCAAACGAACCGCGCTAAAAATCTGTCGTCAAGCTGACAGCAATTAGTGTTCGCCCGCACCCCACTAATGGCTATTGCGCGCTGACACTTTTCCGAGGTTTTTCAGCGCGCGACCCGTCCCCAAGGGCATCCCCGCAGCGCTGAAAAACCTCTGAATAATTCAGCGCGCCGCCACCCTGCCGGGAGCGAGCTGCGAATCCACTTGAGCAGTTGTCAATTTGACGACACCAACACAGGGTAGTTCCCAGGCTGACCCGCCACAGGGCAATCGATGTTTCATCTCTACGACCTGAAGACGCTTTTATACTACTACCACACCTTATAGTATACACATATTCACATATCTGTCAAGCCCGTGGGGCCGCTTTTTCCGGATTTTTCCAGAATTACTTTTTTTACCACCAGGAATCGGGAGCCCGCTGTCTGGATTGGACTTACGTGAACGCGGGACTGAAAAACTCTGACGGCAACCTCGCCTCTGCACCCACAACTTTCGCCTGGTCAGTCTGGTATGCTGGGGAGGCTTCGTTACCCTGGAATCCACCAGCTATACCTTCCAGATTTTCGGGGTTAGGTCCTGCATCGATTTCTCAGACCGGTTCCAAATCAGGAGTTGCAACATGGCTCGTATTTTTCTGTTGGCGTCGTTGTGCATGTTGGCTGGTCCGTCCGCATTTATTGTCGCCGGTGAGTTGAAGTTTCGCACTGACGAGTTGAAAACCCGGTTGTCGGTTGGGTATGCGGTGCGGCTACTCGATATGAATGAAGATGGCAAGCAAGATATTGTGATCGTCGATAGCAAGCGGTTCCTTTGGCTGGAAAACCCGTCGTGGGAAGAACACGTGATGCACGAAGATACGCGGGCCAGGTTCGATAACGTTTGCTTCGCGCCGGCCGACATCAACGAGGATGGCAAGATCGACTTCGCCGTGGGGCGCGATTGGCAGTTCGGCAATACCAAAAGCGGCGGCACCATCGGGTGGCTTGAGCAGGGTGCGAAGCCGACCGACTTGTGGCGCTATCACCCCATCGGTGAAGAGCCGACGACACACCGGATGCAATTCGCCGATCTCGATGGCGACAAACGGCCGGAGCTAGTCGTTGCGCCGCTCAAGGGGCGCGGCACCAGTAATTCTGATCTGACCGCTGCGGGCGTGCGGCTATTGTCGTTCTGCATTCCTAGCGACCCGGCCCGCGACGAATGGAAGCCCGAGGTGATTACCGACAAGCTGCACGTGATGCACAACTTCGCCCCGGTCGACGTCAGCGGCGACAAGCAAACCGATTTGCTGTGCGCCAGTTTCGAGGGAGTCACGCTGCTGGAGCGCGGAGAAGACGGCAAGTGGCTCAGCTCGCACATCAGCGAAGGGAACCAGGCCAACGCGGCCAGCCGCGGGGCCAGCGAAATCAAGCTGGGGCGATACGCCAACGC
>CALBTA010000332.1 GCA_937967755.1 uncultured Planctomycetaceae bacterium
TGCGGTTTCTTCTCCTTCTGCGGCGGCTGCGCGCTCGGCGCGCCGCGTCCAATAATCATCCGTGCCGATGGCGGCGAACGTGAAGATCGTCAGCAGCGTCAATTCGATTCCCATCAACCACATGCCGTATTGGTCGAAGAACTTGTCGCCCGGGGTCAAATCATGCGGCGTACCCATCCGCACCGTCATCACGCCAAACGCGCACGCTGTGAGCGCAAACATCGTGCCGACGATCATCAGCAAAATGTAAAACGGGTTTCTGACTTTCTGCTTCGGCATCGAACCTTTCGGAGTGCGGCGATTTGTCGCCGCTTTCTCTCTCAATACGCTTACGACGTGACGTAGCTCGGACCTCCACTTCCACGTCATTGTAACGCATTACCGCCGCGCTGGCCGCGCCGGGAAGCCCGGGTTATCATACCGGATTCGTTCACACCCAACGGCGAGCACTGATGGCCACTGCCAGCAAACAGATCGAACTTCGCGGCGTTCGCGTGCATAACCTGAAGGACGTGGACCTCGACATTCCGCACGGCGAGCTGGTTGTTTTTTGCGGCGTCAGCGGCAGCGGCAAGACCAGTCTGGCCCTCGATACGCTGTACGCGGAGGGGCAGCGGCGATTCATCGAAAGTTTTTCGGCCTATACGCGGCAATTCCTGGAGCGCATCGAAAAGCCCGACGCCGAGCGGATCGATGGGCTGCCTCCTGCGGTCGCGGTTACTGCCGGCAACTCGCAACGATCGAGCCGGGCGACCATCGGCACCGCCACCGAAATTCACGACAACCTACAACTTCTCTTCGCCCGCATCGGCACGCTGCATTGCCCCGGCTGCGATTCCATCATCGAAGCCGCCAACAGCGAAGGCATCGCCGCAAAGCTAAACGGCTTGCCGGAATCGACACGGTTCATGATCGCCTTCGAGCGTCAACTTGCCGATGGCGAATCGCCCGATGATCTTCGCAGCGAACTCAATCAGAAAGGCTTTCAACGCGTCATCGCTGGCGACCGAACGCTGCACGTCACCGACGATGCCCAAGAGCTTTCGCGGCTGGACCCATCCCAACCGTGGCTGATCGTCGTCGATCGGCTAAAGGCGGGGCAAACCGCCGACGGCCGGCTGCGCGACTCCGTCGAAATCGCCCTCGGCGGAAGCAACCGCTGCATCGCCTTGATCGAACCGAACGAACTGCTTCGGCGTGAGAACTCAGCGAGCACAACCATCGACGGGCGAAGCTGGCAAGTTCAATCCTTCAACACCCAACTGCGCTGTGACCGTTGCAACATCGACTTCGACCCGCCGACGCCGCGCCTGTTCAGTTTCAACAGCCCGCTGGGTGCGTGTCCGACGTGCGAAGGTTTTGGTAACGTCGTCGAAGTCGATATGGACCTCGTCGTGCCGGACAAGTCGAAGTCGCTGGCAGAAGGGGCCATCGCTCCCTGGACCACGCCTGCGTACGCGCACGAGTTGGAAGAGTTGACCGCGCTGGCCGGCGATTACCACATTCCGCTCGATGTGCCCTTCCGCGATCTAACGGACGAACACCTGCGGCTCATCCGCGCAGGCGTGCCTGAGCGCGACTTCGGCGGTCTCAACGGTTTCTTCGCCTGGCTGGAAAAGCGAAAGTACAAAACGCACATCCGCGTCTTCCTCAGCCGGTGGCGCAGCTACCGCACTTGCCCGACTTGTTCCGGCAACCGCCTGCGGCCAGAGGCGCTCGCCTGGCGGCTCGGCGATGCGAACATCGCGCAGCTTTGCGGGCTTCCGATCCGCCAACTGGCCGAGCGTTTCACGTCACTGAACTTGAACGAGCATCAGCGCCGCATCGCCAACATCATCCTCAAGCAAGTCCTCGCCCGGCTGCATTATCTGCAAGCGGTGGGGCTGGATTACCTCACTCTTGACCGATCGCTCCGCACCCTCAGCGGCGGCGAAGCCCAGCGCATCGCCCTGACCGCCGCCCTCGGTTCGACGTTGGTCAACGTGCTTTACGTTCTGGACGAACCCTCGGTCGGCCTGCACCCGCACGATGTGCAGCGGCTGGTCGAAGCGATCAAGCTGTTGCGCGGGCGCGGCAACACCGTGGTCGTTGTCGAACACGAAGAAGACATCATGCGGGCCGCTGATCAAGTTATCGAGATCGGACCGGGCGCGGGGCGCACGGGTGGGGAAGTCATTTTCCAAGGAACGATTGATGAACTGCAAGCCGAACCCGACAGCGTCACCGGCGACTACCTCGCCGGACGCCGTGGTGTTTCCGTTCCGAATCGGCGCACCAACACGCACGGGCGGATCAAGCTGACGGGTGCCGCGGGTCACAACTTGAACAAGATCGATGTCGAATTCCCCCTGGGCATGTTAACACTGGTCACCGGCGTCAGCGGCAGCGGTAAGAGTACGCTCGTTCAGCATACCCTGTACCCGGCCCTCTGCATCCGGAAACGCAAAGACGGCCCGCGGCCGCTGCCCTATGCCGACGTCATCGGCGACGGGCAAATCGACGACGTGGTGCTAGTCGATCAATCGCCCATCGGCCGCAGCCTCCGCAGCAACCCGGTCACCTACATCAAAGCTTTCGACGCGGTGCGGGCTGTCTTCGCCGACACTCTCGACGCCCGCACGCACAACTACACCGCCAGCCACTTCAGCTTCAACGCGGCCGACGGGCGCTGTGATGCGTGCGGCGGAGACGGGTTCCAGCAGATCGACATGCAGTTCATGGCCGATGTGCTGGTTCGCTGCCCAACTTGCCACGGCCGCCGTTACCGCGACGAGATTTTGCAAGTCGCCTACCGCGACCGCAACATCGCGGAGGTTCTCGACATGACCGTCCGCGAAGCGTTCGGTTTCTTCCGTGGGCAGACGAAGGTGCAAACGCGATTGAAGCCGCTGATCGACGTCGGGCTGGAATACCTGCAACTTGGCCAACCCGCCTCGACGCTGTCGGCCGGCGAAGCCCAACGCCTGAAGCTGGCCAGCTACCTCGGCGGCAAACGCTCCGGCCGCACGCTGTTCCTGCTCGACGAACCGACGACCGGGCTGCACTTTTCCGATGTCGTCCGCCTGCTCGATTGCTTCGAAGCCCTGCTCAGCGTCGGCCATTCGCTGATCGTGGTCGAACACAATCTGCAAATGATGAAAGCGGCCGACTGGCTCATCGACCTCGGCCCCGGCCCAGGCAGCGAAGGTGGCCGGCTCATCGCCGCCGGAACGCCTGAGCAAATCGCTGAGAATTCAGCATCCCCAACCGGTCAACATCTCAAAGCCGCGTTTGAGTTCAACAACGCAGCGGACTGATCGTTGACGAACTGCCTACCAACTATTGGGGTGAGTCGGGCGGCAGTTGGCGTGGTGCGGAGTGAATGTGATAGAATGGCCGGAGAGAAAGTTAGACACACATCCAACGAGCGGGAGGGTTGTCATGAAGAAGAGAGCAATGTGGGCATTGTTGTTGACACCTGTGATTTGTGGTTCGGCATTGTGGGCTGACGAGGCCGACGACGCGACGGCCAAGCGGCATAAGCAGTTTGAAGAAACGATGTCGGGCGCGGTGATGACGGGGCAGTTTACCATCGACGGGAAGGACCTCGACCCGAAGCAGGAAAGTTACACGATCAAGAAAGTAACCTGGCTCGATATCGACGACCTGTGGCGGTTCGACGTCCATATGAAATACGGCGACGTCGACAAGGATTTCGCCCTGGCCGTGCCGGTCAAGTGGGCGGGTGATACGGCGGTGATTTCGATGACGAAAACAACGATCCCCGGCCTGGGAAGTTTCAGTGCCAAGGTGGTGATCGACGGCGACCGTTACGCCGGCACGTGGGACCACCACGGAGC
>CALBTA010000333.1 GCA_937967755.1 uncultured Planctomycetaceae bacterium
TGCGTTGGCCCGAAGGGATTCCCGCCGGGCAGGTCTGCGACGAACTGGTGCAGAATATCGACCTTGTTCCCACGTTCTTCGAGCTGGGTCAAGCAGAGAAACCAACGTCTTACCGAATCGATGGACGAAGCCTCACCCCGCTTTTTGAAAACGGAACAGCCGACCATTGGCGGGAGCACCTTTATCTCGAGATGGGAGCTGCTCGGGCAACGGTCACGAAAGACTGGTCTTACATTGCCGTTCGTTACACGGAAGAACAGATCGCCGCCATCAAGAAAGCCAAGCCGCAAAACCTTCCTAGAGCCATGTCCTACATTGGGCGTTTGGGCATCGGAGTGAGAGGGGCGGATCGCCCCGGATTCTTTGACGAAGATCAACTCTACCACCTGAAGCGGGATCCGAAAGAGATGAACAACCTGGCTGATAAGAAAGCTCAGGCGACTCGCATGAACCAGATGCGCGCTCTCATGCAACAAGACCTCGAAGCCATTGGCCGTCCTTTTGGAGAGTTCATTCCCGGAGGGAACGCCACCCCGCCCGGCCAGATCGACAAACAGATCGAGATCGTGAAACAACTCGAAATCAAGGGCAAAAGGGTAACGGTGCCAGAAGCTTTGAAGAAAGGTCGCTCTGGCAACCATAGGGTGAAATAATCGCCGCAGCTTTCGGCGAAGACGATGAAAAGGCGACGATTCGATCCGCGGTCTTGCCGGCGTGGCGTGCCGATGGTGGCATATCCGGCATATTCGTTAGCCGGCGGGGTGGTTCGCCGAATCGGCCGCGGTAATGCGGAATTTTGCAGTTTGACCCGTTGTTTTGGGGCTAACTATAATGAAAGTCGGAAATAGAGAAGTTTCGCACATCGCTTGGGCGCTTCTGCGCCGTAGGACGACCGTATGATCCGCAGGCTTTCCATTCTGGCATTTCTTTCGTTGCTGGGAGCGGTGCTCGCCGCAGGCAGTGCCCCGGCCCAAGACGGAGAAACCGTCCGCCCGCCGCTTCGCCCCCGGCGTTTGGCCCCGGGCGTGCTGACCACGATTCCGCCAGAGCCGCAAGCGGCCGAGTTATTCAGCGGTCCTCGTCCCTTGCCGGAAATATCTAAAGGAGTCGACCCGCGGATTCTGGGCTGGACGCCGAACTACAGCCCGAAGACCGACACGCTGGGCTACAAGGCACAGCGCGTGATCTTCCGCCGCGACATTTGGCATTTGGAGTTTACCTTCAAACCGTTCCGGATGATCTACGTCGACATTCCGCAGCCCAGCGGGCAGTTCCAACGCAAACCGGTTTGGTACATGGTCTACAAGGTGAAGAACCTGGGCTTCCACCTGAACCCGCAGCAGGGGCACTTCAAGATCGAAGGCAGCGGTGCCAACCGAACCGCCCGGTGGCTCACGCAGCCCGACTTGTACGGGCATCAGGAGTATGGCGTCAACCAGGTGAACCACACAGTGCGGTTCTTTCCGCGGTTTGTGTTGATGGCTCACGATGTAGACAAGCGCTACTTGGATCAGCTCGTGCCGGTCGCGATTCCGCTGATTCAAAAACGTGAAGACCCGGCGATTAAGCTGCTCGATACCGTCAGCATTTCCACCGTGCCGATTGAAGTGAGCGACGACCGCATCGACCGCAGCGTATGGGGCGTTGTCACTTGGATGGACCTCGACCCGAAGATCGATTTCTTTTCGATCTACATCCAAGGGCTGACCAACGCCTACCAGTTTGAAGACAATCTGGACGCGTTCAACGTCGGCAGCCCGCCGCTGACCGGGCGTAAGATCACGTCGAAGACGCTGCAGCTTTGCTTCTGGCGGCCGGGTGACGAAGTGACGCCTGACGAAAAAGAAGTCCGCTACGGCATGCCGTTCTTCACCAACAGCCGGAAGGTCGCAGAGACGAACGCGTTGTACGGTGTGGAAGAGCGCATCGACTATCGTTGGTTCTACCCTTAGGACGGGTTTGTTTCATGCCTTCTCCCTCTGGGAGAAGGTGGCCGAAGGCCGGATGAGGGCAGAGCAACGAATCGCTTCACCCTCACCCCAGCCCTCTCCCAAAGGGAGAGGGAGAAACTCTCAAGTGCGGGGCATCTTACACGAAGATGCACTAGAATCCCGTGCGTCACGTCGAGCAAGCCGGCCCGCCGAACGAATACTGCGGCGTGCCAAAGGGCGACCCTCCGAGGGAAGATGGGGCCGGGTTATATACAGGTGCCGGCGAACTAATCGAGCGGGGTGCCGCACGATACGAAGTAGTGTTCCGCTGAGCCGACACGGTTCGCGAAACGGTGCGTTGTGAAGTCGCAGGTCCGGAAGAAGACGTTGCCGATGCGACTTCCTTGCTGTAAGAAGCGAGTTCAACGGGCCGGGAACCGCGCCGGTAATCGGCCAGTGTCTCGATCCATTCCGAGTCGGTAAATTCACCGCGCTTGCGAAGAATGATATTTTCAGCCCCGCGATCGGTGATCACCGTGTAGGGCACGGAAGTAACGTTGAACGCGGACGCCACCCGGCGGCCGTTGGCGGTGGTCACGTCCACTCGGCAGAGGTGGTAGTTGTCGAGCAGCGAGCTGCGTTGCCGCTCTTCCAATTGGTCAATCGACTTTTGCGGATCCATCGGGTTTTGAAAGACGACCAACATCGGCCGGTGATCCGCTTTCGCGTTGGTCAGAACCTGCGTGTAGTTGTCGTTCCACGGGCCCTGTTGCGGTGCGGCGCTCACAACCGCAGTTAGCATCCAAGTTGCAAAGACACTACTCACTTTTCTTGTTCCTTTCACAGAGTTGAGGGTGTCATCCAGCGCCTCAGGCGATCGTGCCATCCGTTGCCAGATGCTAGCCGCCCGTCAAGGGCAGCCGGTTGGGCCGGGCAATCCGAGCCACGAAACCCGTCAAAGGGGAAACTCAACCAGGGAGGTGAGAGGCAATACGTTCCGTCGGATAAAGCCTCGTTGGGGGTGGGCTGTTGAGGCCGTCCGTCTTGGCCGACGACAACAGGAAAGCGAGGATCGTATCCAAACCGATACCTACTCAGCAAGTAGGCAAGATGAATCGACTTTGCTGTTTGGGTAAGAGGATCACCCAAAAGGGTGAGTGCAAAACGAATTCTGCGAAGATAGGAAGACTGCGTAAGAAAATGTGCGAAGTTCAGGCGTTCTAGTGGGACTCAGAATCGCCCGCGTTGACAAAATTTTTTTTGGTCCAACCAGTAGCGAAGTGTGTTCCACTTCACCAAGGCTGTATTTGGGATTGGCCGGTGGTTAATTAAGCAAGCAACCCGGCGATTTAGCAGAAGCCGCCGTCCATCCCCAGGCGGTTCTTCAATTGTTCAAACTGGCCGACGTAGTCGTCGTTTGAAGAGTGAACGTGTTCGGCTTCGGTGATGAACCGCAGATCGTCCTGGCAGAAGATGCCGTGCTCTTCCAAGATGCGTTCGAACGGAGTCAGCTTTGTGCCGTACACGATTAGCAATTTGTGCTCGTCAAACTGCACTTCCAGCGGAGCGTTCGGGTTGAGCACAGCCAAACCGGTGCAGCCATCGTTGGTGAGCATGTCTTCGAAGTCCCACAGCATGCTCTTCAAAACTGGTGCGTCGATGCACTCGCGGTACAAGTCCCGGTGCCCGCCCTCGTCGCGGTCGTGGCTGGTTTCCAAGACGACGTCCACTTCGGTGCCTAGCGGGTCGAGCAGGTCCATGAAGACTTCGAACAAGTTTTCGCTGCTGACCGAAGCCATCAGCACGGGCACGTTCGACTTCGATTGCTCGTCTTGATAGCTATCGTGCCGGTAACCCTGTTGCGGCACGACCTTCAAATCGAACGATGGCCGGATGGCCTCGCTCAAT
>CALBTA010000334.1 GCA_937967755.1 uncultured Planctomycetaceae bacterium
CGTCACCGAGACCTCTGGCGAATTCAGCACACGGAGCAACTTATCTTCGACTGCTCGCGCGGCTTCGTTCACCGAAAGATGTTGCACCTTCACACTGCCGTAAGCTGGCCCCAGGTTGACCGTGCCGTCTGGCTCGATCTGAAACGGCCCCGCCACCGGAGCGTCGGGCAGCGTTCCGAGTACATTGACCTGCAATACATCAAGCGGCTGCAAAAAATACGGGGCCTTCGGAGCCAGCCGAATCGCGTTGATCAACAGCACATCGGGTGGTTCCACACGGTAGGCCGGCAGCGAAACCTTAGCCAATTCGGCAGGCGGTTGGTGAACCGGGGGAGGGACAAGCACGCCCTCATGCCCCACCACTGTCGGCGTAGCCGGCGGCGGGTAAAGGTGTTCGTCCCGGGCAACCCCCAAGTGATTTCCGGTGGTCAGCGTGTGGCAGCCGGACGTCGCCGAGAGCGCAGCGAGGACCGTGAAGATCAACGCGACTGGTCGTAAACTCTGGCCTGTCAACAACATCGGGCGACAAGACTCCCAATTTTGGCAACGTTCGCTATGCAATCAGCAATCCGTACAACTTGCGTTATCGGCAAAGTTTAACACCAGCGTGCAGTCAACTTAGTACAATTCAAAGCTGAGTGCGCTGGATTGCTTTCGTTGACAGCATCATTGGCGTAAGCCGGGCACTACTGCCCGGTGATCGACGGGCAAGAGTGCCCGTCTTACATTGGAATTCCGATGAAGTCCGCTGGTGTTTCGCAAAATCCGCCCTTTCTAAATTGATGGTTGGCAACTGATATGCGTTTGAATGTTCGGTTGCTCTCCATTCTGGCGGTCACGGGATTGGTTGTTGCGATCTCGGTCTTCTTTTCCCACCGCTGGCAAGTCGACCGCCACGCCGCTGGTTTGCTTCGCCGCGCCGACCTGGCGTTGGAAGGAGGCGATCCGCAAGAGGCCATCTCGCTGCTCGGACGGTATACGCAGCAGCGCCCCGACGATGCGAAGGCCTATTCGCGGTTAGCACTGCTAGTCGAAGCGGAAACACAAGAGCCGCCCATCGAACCAAGGCAGTTTCACAGCGCGCGGCAGCTTCTCGAGAACGCCAACCGGCAAGACCCGACGAACGAGGAATTGCGCCAGCGGACGGTTGATTTCTATCTGCGTTTTGGCCGCTTCACCGAAGCAGCGGAACATTTGAAGTACGCGCTGCAAGCATCGCCCGACGACCCGGAACTGCTATTCAAAATTGCCCGCGCGCAGGTCGGCAGCAAAGATTACGACGCGGCGAGCGAGATTCTCGATGGCATCGTGGGTTATGCTCGCGGGCAAGATGAGTTCGGCGAAGGATCCGCCCAAGACGCCGCGAACATCCAGGCGTACGAATTGCTTGCCGCCATCGAGCGCGAACATCGAAACAACCTGCCGCTGGCTGATCGCGCCATGGATCAATGCGTGTCCGCCAACCCGCAGTCGGCTGGCGCGTTGCTCGCTCGCGGGCGGTATTTGCTTCGCCACCACCGCGAGACACCCGCGAAAGCCACGCAGGGGAAGAGCGATATCCGTCGCGCCGCCGAAATCGCACCCGCGGATGAGGAGGTCATGGCCATCGTGGCTGAGTTGGAAGCGGCCGAAGGCAACACGCAAGCCGCTGTGAAGTGGCTCGAGGCTGGAATTGCAAAACACCCCGGCAGCGACACGTTTTACCGCCGGCGGGCAGCGCTGGCGATTTCGCAGAACGAGTTAGCCAAAGCCCGTAGCCTGCTTTCTGACGGTTTGGAAGCTGTGCCGGAAAGCTGGCCGCTGCTATTGATGAAAGCCGAGTTGGACCTCGCCTCTGGCAATTTGGAAGACGTCGCTTCGGCGATCGCGAAGCTGCAAGCCGACGACCAGATGAAACTGATGGGCGACTATCTGCAATGCCGGGTGCTGCTGGTCGAAGGCCAGTGGCGAGATTGCGCCACCCAAGTACAAGCTCTAATGCCCGACTTGATGGCCCGGCGGCCCGATTTGGGTTCGCAAGCCTACGCGGCACTGTCGCAGTGCTACGAAAACCTTGGAGAGACCGATCGACAGCGTCAGGCCAACCGCCAGTTACTTGAATTGCAACCCTCTTCATTTTTTGGACATTTCAGCGAAGCCCGGGCTTTGTTGCGGCAGGGCCGTGTCGAACAGGCCCAGAGGTCGCTGGCGAGAGCAAAACAGATCGCCGACGCCCAAGGGCTGCAATCCACGGATTTGGACAACTGGGAAACAACGCTGCTCGCCGCCCAGGAACGGTCCAAGCCCAAGCAACAGCGGAATCTGGAGAAAGTCGAGCGGAGGTTCGTAGCGGCGCTGGCCCAACGCGAAGACCTAACCCCGCAGCAGCGTACCGCCGCCCACGCCCGATTCCTGATGCAGCAGGAACAGTTCGAGCGGGCGAAGGAATTGCTGGACGGATCGCTCGCCGAGTCGCCCGAGGATGGGTCGCTGCTATTGGGTCAGGTCGATTTTCTACAGCTCACCGAGGGTTCGGAAGCTGCCGCAGCGAAGTTCGAACAAGCGAAGCAGATCATCGGCGATTCCGTTGCTATGCGCCTGCGGCAAGGGATGCTGTTAGTTAGTTCGGAAAGCGAAGGCGATGGCCTCGCACAGCGGCTTATCAAGCTCGAACAAGGTGCGGAAAAGTTCAGCCCCGACGACCGCGTGCAACTGTGGCACGGGCTGGGAAACCTCCATCATTCCGTTACCGAAGAAGAACAAGCGGCCCGACTGTGGGAAAAAGTGGCATCGGAACGGCCTGAGGATATCGCCATCCGGATGCAGGTGTTCGATCTCGCCCGCTCCGCCCAAGACGACCAGCGCATGAAAGCGCTGTCCGATGATATCCGCAGCATTGAAGGCCCGGGCGGGGCTTTCTGGCGTTTCACCGAAGCGACGCGTTTGCTCTCTTCCGCCGGAAACGACCCGTCGGATGAAACCCTTGAAGCTGTCGGGCAGCTGGTGGATCAAGCGCAGCAAACAAGACCGAATTGGCAAGCGTTGAGCCTGCTGCAAGCGGATTTGAAAATGCGAAGCGGTGAGACGGCAGCGGCCATCGATCACCTGATGCTCGCGGTCGAACAGGTGAGCGCTCGGCCGACATTGGTGCGCAGGGTGGTGGAGCTGCTTTGGGCGCAGCAGCGGTACGACGAAGCCCGTGAAGTGATGGCGCGGCTCGCCGAGAGCGATGCCGTCAATACCCAAGACATGCGTCTGTTGTCGCGCAGCGAAGTTGCCCGGGGCGAGTTGGCGAAAGCAATTCAACTCGCCGAGCAAGCGGCCGAAGATTCCGATCGAGCTGCGGATCACCGTTGGCTAGCCCGACTTTACGCGAGCGACGGGCAAGGCGAAGCGGCGGTCGCATCGTATCGCCGCGCCGTGAACCTTCAGCCGGAGAACGAGCAAGCCCATTTGGCCCTACTGCGGCAACTTGTCGCTTCGCAGAGAATAGAAGAAGCCCAGGCGGCAGTTAGGGCGATGCGGTTGCAACTTCCCCACCACGCGGTCGACAGCGCCCTGGGCGTTGCCTACGAAATGCTTGGGGAGCCGCTGCTGGCGAAGATGCATTTCGAGCAAGCCGTAGCGGCGCGCCCTGCGGACGCCGCGGCCCGCCGTGACCTGGCGGCGTACTACATGCTAGTGAAGAACAACGAGTTGGCACTGCAGAAGCTGGACGAGTTACTGGCGATTGCCAAAGCGAACAGCGGCGTCGATGCGCGGCATTTCGCCTGGGCCAGGCGAACAAAGGCACATTTAATCGGCGGCAGCGGGAAGAACTCCGATTTTATTGCGGCAGTTACTTTGCTCAAGAAGAACGGGTCGCCAGCAATGTCGCCAGCTGATTTGGTTCTGCTTTCTCAATTGACGTTGCCGCGCGACGATCCTTACGCGCTGGAAGATGCCATCAATGCGTTTGAGGAAGCAGAGAAAACCAGGCCGCTTTCTCCGACGGAACAACTCGCCCTCGCCCGGCTGCACAATGCGGCGGGCCAGTGGCCGGCTTGCGAACGGATGATGACGAACCTGATTGCCGGCGAAGGCAACAACGCCGCCGTCATAAGCGCCTGGTGCGATATGAAGTTGCGGCGCGGGGACGCGAGCGAGGTTGAGCGGTTGTCGCGACAGCTTGATCCCGAGTCGCCCGCCACCGCGCAGATCCGCGCCCGCTTGTTCGCTTTGCAAGATCGGAAGGACCGCGCCTGGGACGTCGTCAAGTCTCTCGCGCCGCCACAGGATGCTCCCAACCGAACCGCCAGCCTGTTGGCG
>CALBTA010000335.1 GCA_937967755.1 uncultured Planctomycetaceae bacterium
GCGCGAGCGATTGCCACGTACAACAAAATACATCACAGCGTTGCGCAACGAGGCTGGGTCAATGGACTAAATCAATCTGCTAAAGGGTTCATCGTGACATATTCCCAAAGGCATTCGTGCCTTCTTATTGCGGCCGTGGCCTGCGGTGCAATCCAAGCCGCCGATGCAGAGCCTTCCCAGATTCAAACCCTACTGAACAACAACTGCGTCGGTTGCCACGGCCCGGAAAAAGCGGAAGGTGACCTTCAACTTGATCTATTCGCGAGCAAGCAGTGGGACAACTACGAACTGTTCAGCGAGATTGTCGCCCGGGTGGAAGATGGCGAGATGCCCCCGGAGGATGCGAAAACGCGGCTACCGACGGGCGATCGCACATCGCTGCTTGCTCACTTGAAGGCCCGCCTGGGCGCACTTGACGATGCCACCCTGGCAGGCAAGTACAAGAAGCTAACCGCCCAGGAGTACAACAACAGTTTGATCGACGTGCTGGGTGCCCCGGTCGAGAAGCTGCGCAACTTACCTTTCGATTCGGAAAACGATTTCAAGAAACTCGGTGATCATCAGGTGGTGACGAGTTACGCGGTGAAGAAGTACTACGACGTGGCGTCGGATTACCTTGACCGGCACATCGTCGTCGATTCGCCGAAGGTGAGCGAATTTACCTTCACGCAACCAGACAACCCAAAACAGTGGATTCACACCTCGCGGTTCAATCAGTCGCCGTTAGGCCCGATTGCCGGCACAGGCAACGCCCCCGCGTTCATGATACGTTCGCCGATTTCCAGCTACGCCGAAGAGGGGGAGTACGAGTTGACGTTCGAGTACCGCACCTTTTACATGCCGGACAAGGAGCGATTCGACGTCGAAAAGAAATACGAATCAGGCGAGGCGGCCCGGCCTCCGAACATCACCGTGACCGGCGGGTTGCAAGTGCTAAACCCGGTGGAACTGCAAAAGAACGATAACAAGGTCTCGATGCATAAATGCCGGCTGGACCAACCGATTCGCCTGATGCTCGATCGCGATCGCAAGTTCATCACCTTTCGGATGCATAACAATTTCAACCTCGGCCCCGGCGACGACCCACGCTACCTTGCCTTGCAGCAGAAGGTGTTCAGCGATGAAAAAGAGAAGTCGGCCAGGCTGAAAGAACTGCACAACGAACTTAGGCAAGAATACAAAGCAAAGCGCAAATTGCGCTTGCTGGTCACGGGCGTAACGATCCGTGGCCCTCTCAACAAACAGCCGTCACCAGTACAAACTCGCATCTTTGGCGATGTAAAGCGTGATGATCCGCAGGAGGACTGCGGGCCGGTACTAAAGAGGTTGGCCCAAGAACTGTTTCGCCGCCCGGTCAGCGACGCGCAACTCAAGCCGTACCTCGACATGGCCCGGTCGGAATATGACGAGAGCCAAAACACTTACGCCGCGGTGAAGGCGGCCCTCACCGCGATGCTTTGCTCGCCGCACTTCGTGTTCAAGTACGAAGGGAACCAACGTGAGCTGGACGATTACATGATCGCCGCGCGGCTTTCCTATTTCCTGCAGAACAGCACTCCGGATGAGGAACTGTTAGCGCTGGCCGCCGACGGCAAGTTAAAAGACCCCGCGGTACGCCGCGAAGAAGCCGTGCGGCTGCTGGCCGATAGGGAGAAATCCAACCGGTTCACCCAAGACTTCACGCACGGGTGGCTCGGTATGGACAAATTTGGGCAGTTCGCGCCCCATCAGGCGTACATCGAATCGGAACGCTACAAGCAGATCCAGCCACACATTGCCCAAGAACCACAGGAGTTCTTCAACGAGATTCTGCACAACAATCTCAGCGCGTTGAACTTCATCGACTCTGACTTTGTCATCTGGAGCCGCAACCTTTACAGCTTGTATGGCGGCACTGGGATGCGCATCAACCACGACCGCGACCTCGACAAAGAAGTCTGGCAAAAGATGATTCTAAGCGAAAACCCGAACCGCATCCGCGGCGGCTACCCCAGCATGGGCGCGATCATGAGCTTGACCACCGACGGCGAAAACCCGCAGCCGATCCTCCGCGGCGTTTGGTTGGCCCGCCGAATGCTCGGCACGGAAATCGAAGCTCCGGCGACCGTCCCCGCTATCGAGATCAACCTCGAAAACGTCAGCAAGCCACGCGAGGTGTTGGACCGGCACAAAGAAGACCGCAGTTGCTACGCCTGTCATGTGAAGTTCGATTACCTCGGCCTGGCGATGGAAAATTACGACGTCCTTGGGCGGTATAAGAGCGACTACGTTCACCCGATCATTAACGAAAAAGGCCGCCCCGCGCTGGTCACTGCCGATCCGATCGATTCCCTCTCAGAAACGCCCGACGGCCAAGAGATGCGCGGCGTGGCTGGCTTGAAGGCGCACTTGATGGAGCGAAAAGACCAGGTGATGCGAAACCTGGTCGAGAAACTTTACAGCTACGCCCTGGGCCGTGAAGTGCGGTATAAAGACCGGGAAACGATCGACACGTTGCTGACCGACCTCCAACAAAATGATTATAAATTCCAAGACCTGGTCCTCGCCATCGTTGCGTCGGAAAGCTTCGCCCGGCGGTAATCCCGATGGCTCACATCCATTAGCAAAATCCACCGAAGGAAACCAACATGAACCTGGTTCGCCCACTGCTCACGTCGCTGTTGATTTTGGCGGCAACGTTCTCGCTGGCACCCGCCGCTGAGAAAACGGTCAAAGTCTTCTTCCTGGTCGGCCAGTCGAACATGGAGGGCAAGGGCAACCCAATCCATTTGGATACTTACAAGGACGATGCGGCGATTAAGCCGACCTACGCCGGGCTGAAAGACGGCGAGGGGTGGAAGGTTCGCGATGACGTTTGGATTACCTACCCTTCGAAGCACGGCGGGGCGAAGCACGGCCCGCTGACCGTTGGCTATGGAACCAAGGGGGAGGACTCCATCGGCCCGGAATTCGGGTTCGGCCACACGGTAGGCAATGCCATCGACGAACCCGTGCTGCTGATCAAAATCGCCTGGGGCGGAAAATCGGTCGCCGTCGATTTCCGCCCGCCTGGTGCCCCGCCGTCTCAAGCCGAATTGGAAGCCCGGCTGGAGCGAATCAAAAAGAAGAACCCCGACGCGACCAGCGAAGATGCCAAAGAAGCTTACGGGCATTACTACCGCGAGACCGTCCGCCATGCGAAGGAAGAATTGGACAACATCGACAAGCGTTTTCCGGAGTTGAAAGACCATGAGCCGGAAATCGCTGGCTTCATCTGGCATCAAGGTTTCAACGACAAGATCAACAAGACGTTGCGTGATAACCAATACGCCGACTACACCAAGTGGCTCGGCCAGTTCGTGCGCGACATTCGCAAAGACCTCGGCGCACCCGATATGCCGTTCGTCATCGGCGAACTAAGCACCGGCGGCATCCCGGCCCGGGGTGAATTCCAAATCGCGCAAGCCAACACCGCGAAGATCGACGGGCTGGAAGGCGTGGCCTTCGTGCCGACGGCTGAGTACTACGACACCGCGGCGCACGAGTTATTTGAGAAGGGTTTTTGGAAAGGGACCGAAGAGCAGAAAGCCCAATGGCGGGCGGTTGGCAACGACCGGCCGTATCACTATCTAGGCTCGGGAAAAACCTACTACCTCAAAGGGGTCGCGTTCGCCGACGCTGCGTTGAAGATGCAGAACGATTGAGGCGGCTTACGCCTTATAAATTTTCTCTCGCCCGTAGCCGATTTGGGCGGTTGCGTTGCGCGTGTCGACAACCAGCGGCGCGTGCTGGACGATCATCTCGTAATCGAACGACGAGTGGTCGGTGACGATCACCGCGCAATCCTGCTTCGCAAGGAATTCTTCCGATAGCGTTTCGCTGGCCAGGCGCGGGACGTCGTAGTGCCGCATTGATGGCAGCACCGGTATATGCGGGTCGCTGTAACTGAGAAACGCCCCGCGTTGTTGCAGCAGTTCCATCAGTTTGAACGCGGGGCTTTCGCGCGGGTCGTCGATGTCTTTCTTGTATGCGACGCCCAGAATAGCAACCCGGCTGCCGCGCACGGGCTTGCCCGCATCGTTGAGCGCCGTCGTGATGCGTTGAACGACGTACTCGGGCATGCTGGTGTTCACTTCGCCCGCCAGTTCGATGAACCGCGTGGCAGTGCCTTGCTTTCGCGCCAGCCAACTCAGGTAGAACGGGTCAATGGGGATGCAATGCCCGCCCAGCCCAGGCCCGGGGTAGAAGGCCTGAAAGCCGAACGGTTTGGTCTTCGCGGCTTCGATCACTTCCCAAATGTCGATGCCCATCTTTTGCAGCAGCACCTTTAACTCATTGACCAACGCGATGTTGACCGCGCGGTAGGTGTTCTCCAAAATCTTCGCCGCTTCGGCAACTTCGCAACTGCTGACGGGAATCACCTCTGACACGGCGGTGCGGTAAAGCTCGACCGCCAACTCTTGGCTGCGTGCATCGATGCCGCCGACGAGCTTAGGAATATTCGACGACGAAAAATCGATGTTGCCAGGGTCTTCGCGCTCGGGGCTATAGGCGACGTGAAAATCCTCGCCCAACTTCAATCCGCTCTCTTGCAGAATCGGAACAACGACATCGCGGGTCGTTCCGGGATAAGTTGTGCTCTCAAGGATGATCAATTGCCCTGGCCGCAGCGCCTTGGCGACTTGCCGTGCGGTTGCTTCCACGTAGGTCAAATCAGGCTCGCGGCTTTCGGTCAACGGCGTCGGCACGCAAATGATCAGTGCATCCGGCTGGGCGAGGCGAGACATGTCGTGGACCGGAAGAAAGGTTCCTTCCTCAACTCTTTGGGCGATCCAGAAGTCGGGGATGTGCGCGATGTAGGTTTCGCCACTTTGCAGGGTTTGAATTTTGCCGGCGTCCACATCAAACCCGTACGTTGTGAACCCGGCATCGGCGAACGTTCTGGCCAAGGGCAAACCAACATAGCCCAGCCCGATAATTCCCACTCGCGCCGTTCGCCGCTCAATCAAATTCAAAAGCCCGCCGGCGGCAGCCGCTTCGCCCTGGGCAGGTTGCTGGAAGGTCGTGGATTCTTTCATGCGTTCTTCTCGTTGTCAGCCCGCAGGGGGACTCACGGTACACACCAGCCATTGGATACTGCGGCCTGATTTCCGTCCAGCGCCCAGCCGCCATCGCGGCCAGATTCCACCAATCGTAGTTGGCTTATGCTGCCTAGGTAAGCGATTAGGCGCTCCCCTACGCGCCACCCATGGACTCATTCTATCACCGATTCCCTCAAGCCGTTTCGCGGATGGCTGTTGGATTTCGTTGACCCGCTGCGCGGTTCGTTGGATACTGGTGAGTCCTGCTAGCAAACCCCATCTGTTTCGCCGAGAAAGCAATGCCCATTTCGACCACTTGGAAACACTGGACCTCCCAACTTGCAAGACTTGCCTTCGTCCCCTGCGTACTGGTTGCTCTGTTCAGTGTTAGTTTGACATCTGCTCAGGAAAGTGCGGCCAAAAAGTCATCTGGCAAGCAGCCTAACGTCATCCTGATCATGGCTGACGATCTCGGTTGGGGCGACGTTGGATTTAACGGCAACCGCGTCATCAAGACGCCCCATTTGGATGAACTTGCGGCGGCGGGCATGCGGTTTGAACGCTTCTATTCGGCCGCACCGGTTTGCAGCCCGACGCGCGGAAGTTGCCTAACCGGCCGGCACCCGTTTCGTTACGGAATTGTCAACGCCAACGCAGGGCACATCCGCAAAGGGGAAGTCACCCTGGCGGAGTTGCTGAAGGATCACGGCTACACGACCGGGCATTTCGGAAAATGGCACCTGGGGACGTTGACCAAGGAACTGCGCGAATCAAACCGCGGCGGGCCCAAAGGAGCCGCCCACTTCGCGCCGCCGAGCGAGCATGGGTTCGACGCCAATTTTTCGACCGAAGCGAAAGTACCCACCTGGGATCCGATGCTGCGGCCGCTTGCCGCAAAGGGGAACATCTGGTGGGATCCGGTTGAGGACGCCGCCGACGCCAAGCCGTACAACACGCACTATTGGTCGCGCGGCAAGCTGGTGGAGGATAACCTTCGCGGCGACGACTCGCGCGTCATCATGGATCGGGCGATTCCGTTCGTTCGCCAGGCGGCCAAGGCCAGGCAACCTTTCTTTGCCGTTATCTGGTTTCACACGCCGCATCTGCCCGTGGTGGCGGGGCCGAAGTATACGGCGATGTACAAAAAACATGACAAACATAGCCAGCACTACTTTGGCTGCATCACCGCGATGGATGAACAAATCGGCCGACTTTGGCACGAATTGGAAGAACTGGGAGTGCGGAACGACACGTTGATCACATTCTGCAGCGACAATGGCCCAGAAGGGAACGACAGTTCACCTGGTTCGGCGGGCGGGCTGCGAGGCCGAAAGCGCAGCCTGTACGAAGGGGGCGTCCGCGTACCGGGGTGCATCGTCTGGCCCGCCAAGATCAAAGCCGGCAGCGAGACGGCAATTCCCGCGTGTACTAGTGACTACCTGCCAACCGTCGCCGCGATCGTGGGCGCGCGAATGGACGAACAACGCCCGCTGGACGGGGTCGATCTGCTGCCGCTGCTAGCCGGCGAGATGCAACAACGCCCGCGGCCGATTGGATTTCAATCAGCCGGGCAACTTTCGCTCGTCGACAACCGCTGGAAACTGATTCGCAACAGAGGGCGCAAGCGATCAGGCGATTACGAACTGTACGATTTGATCGCCGACCGCGGTGAATCGAACGATCTGGCGGGCGAGAACCAAGAGATTGTTCAGCAGATGGCGAAGACCGTCGAAGCGTGGCAGAAGTCTTGCCAACAGAGCGCCACCGGAGCCGACTACGAATGAGATCGATCGCTCACAATGCCTTCACGGTTGCCGCCTTCGCGCTGACGGCAGCCAGCGCTTTCGCTCAAGCAGCCGAGCCTTGGCAGCGCCACGCGGTCGACGATTCCTCACGCGGTGCCGACGGCGTTCGGCTGGCCGACTTCAACGGCGACGGCCGGATGGATATCGCCACTGGGTGGGAAGAAGGGGGCGTGGTACGGATGTACCTTCACCCGGGAAAACAACGCGTCAAGCAGCCTTGGCCGCGCGTGACGGTCGGCGAAGTTCGCAGCGCCGAAGACGCCGTGCCGGTTGATCTCGATGGCGACAGTGCCATCGACATCGTCAGTTCTTGCGAAGGCCGAACGCGAACCGTTTACGTCCATTGGGCACCGAAAGATAAGGCAAAACAGCTTGACAGCGCTGCGTGGAAGACCGAGGCCATTCCGGCATCCAGCGGCAGGCACCTCTGGATGTTCGCCGTGCCGCTGCAAATCGATGGGAAGCATGGAATCGATTTGGTCGTCGGCACCAAGGGTGGCGAAGGGGGCGTCGGTTGTTTCTTCACGCCGGAAAACCCCCGAGACCTGGGTGGTTGGAGATTCGAGTTGATTCACCGCATGGGCTGGATCATGTCGCTACAAGCTCAAGACATCAGCGGCAATGGCCACGCTGATATTCTCATCAGCAACCGGCACGGGCCGAACCGCGGTGTGCACTGGATCGAAAACATCGGAAGTTCCGCTGACGAAGCGATTGAGTTCAAAGACTGGCCGCTGCGGCGCATCGACGCCGGCAACCGCGAAGTAATGTTCTTAGCCCGCGGCAACGTCAGCGGCGGCGCGCGGCCGGATGTTCTCACCGCGGTCAAAGGGCGCGGCCTGCACTTGCGTTCCAGCCCGAAAGATTTCCGCCAAACGCCGTGGCTTGCCGCAGAGATTGATCTTCCCGCCGATATCGGCACGGGCAAGGGGGTGGCGATTGGTGATGTCGATTTGGACGGAGCGGTGGATATCGTCTTTAGTTGCGAAAATGCCCACGGCCAGCGCAGCGGGGTGAGGTGGCTCTCGCTCGATGAAAAAACGAACCGGTGGCGCGACCACGAAATCAGCGGCCCCCAGGGTGTCAAGTTCGACCGGATCGAACTGCTCGACCTGGATGAAGACGGCGACCTCGACGTGTTGACCTGCGAGGAGCGCGCCAACCTGGGTGTGATGTGGTACGAGAATCCCACGACGTAACCCGGAGGAAGCCATGTTCAGCGCTCGCGGGGCGCTCGCCCTTGGTTGCG
>CALBTA010000336.1 GCA_937967755.1 uncultured Planctomycetaceae bacterium
CGGCCTGGTGGGCGATGTGACGAGCCGCAGCACCGAATCAGAACCAGGTGCTGACGACCGCCTGTACCTCGCCACGCGGAAGGCAAATATGGACCAACAACGGATTTGGACGCCCAGCGATGTGGAATTGCGATTCGGGCAAAGTTACGGCCGGGGGCGTGACTTGATCATGACCTTCCTGCCGGCTGAGGAAGGGGCCAGCGGGCACGGGCCGAACATCGGCGGCGTGAAGTCGCTGGAACTGGTTCACCTTGAGCGATTACATTTGGTGGGTGAAAGCAACGTATTCGACGACAGCCCAGCGACCTCTTCCCAGCAGGCCAACGCGGCACCGGTGGAGATCACCTGCCAAGGGCCGTTGCTCTTAGACTTGGAAAATAGCGTCGCCACGTTCGAAGAAGACGTCGACGTGATTCGACTGAACGACAGCGGTCCCAGCGACCAACTCAATTGCCGGCTGCTGGAAATTTATTTCGATGGAATCGCTTCCAACCAATTGCCTGCCGCGCCCCGCAGTGAAGTTTCAGCCCCAGCACCCAAACACAAGGCGACGATCAACAAGGTGGTGGCTTTGGGCTACCCGGTCGTGCTTCGTTCGCCATCGATGGGGGCGAGCGCCCGCGGGGAACGGTTGGAATTGGACTTATTGAACCGCGAAGTCCGTCTCGACGGTGAGCAGTCGGTGATGTTGCAGCACCAAGACCGCCGCATTGACGCCATGTCGGTCCGCTACCAGCTTCCACAGCAAGGCAAGATCGGCGCGGCGTTGGCGAAAGGCCCGGGACGTTTGCGGGCGGCGCTGCCCGGTGAAGCGCCCAACGATCCGCCGCGAATGATCACCGCGAAGTGGCAGGATCGCTTGAGCCTACAGCCTGACGGCAACGGGCATGTACTCTCGCTGCTTGGCGAAGCCCAAGTCGGCGATGTGCAGTTTGGTGGGCTGGCAGCGCGGGAAATTTACCTCTGGCTGAAAGAAACCGCGTCGTCTTCAGGGCGGGGCGCTGCCGATGAGGCGAACCCGAACATTCAACCCGACCGTCTACTGGCCAAGGGCGAGGTGAAGCTCGATTCCCCATCGCTGACGGGAAATACCGAGCAGTTCGAGGTTTGGTTCCAACACGTTCCCGAGAAAGCGTTGGCCGAGAATCAGACGCCCGATCGCAGACAGGATTTTCCGCGGCAGCCGCGTCGCGATGCAGCGACCCCGGCCAACCGGTTTGATATTTCTGGCAAGTTGTTGCGCATCCTTCTGGCGACGACTGGAAAAGATGTGCAACTTCGCGACGTCTCGATCGCAGGCGACGCCCGCATCCGCGAAACCCAAACGGCATTGCCGAACGAGAAGCCCGTCGAGATCGCCGGCGACTTCGTCCACGTCAGCGCCGCCGACTCGCCAGCGGCGAAGGCCGTGGTCGCGGGTAAACCGGCGCTGGTCAGCGGGCGCGGCGTCACCCTCAAGGGCGGAAGCGTTCACCTCGACCGGGCCGCCAACCGCATTTGGGTTCCTGGTCAAGGGCAAGCCACGTTGCCGATGGCCGGGCTAGGCGATTCGCAAGATAGTCGTCTTTCGCTCCGCGAAAGACAAGCG
>CALBTA010000337.1 GCA_937967755.1 uncultured Planctomycetaceae bacterium
ACCACCGTCACAGCCGCGGCGGCCTGAGCTACGCCCGCTTCGCCCACCTCGGAAAAGAGAACGTCCTTGGCAGGTACGCGATTCACTTTCACCTGATCGGCGACACGATGCGCGGCAGCCAAGTCAAAGGAGTTTCGATCGTCGATTCGCACAACCGCTGGGTGACGGTACACGGGGCGCAGTACCTATTCGTGCGCGATTGCGTCGGCTACCAAAGCGTGGGGCACGGTTTCTTCTTGGAAGACGCGACGGAAGTTTACAACCTGCTCGACCGCAACCTGGGCGTACAGGCGTATAGTGGCAAGCGGTTGCCGAAACAGGTGCTGCCGTTCGACCCCAACGACGGGGCCGCGTTTTGGTGGACCAACGGGCGCAACACACTGGTCCGCAACGTTTCGTGCGAAAACGACGAGTACGGTTTTCGTTACGACTGCCAGGACAGCAGCGGCTTCAACGCCCAAGTGCCGATGCTGATGCCCGATGGCCAGAAGCAGTCGGTTGACGTGCGGCACGTGCCGATCTACCGCTTCGAGGAAAACGAAGCCCACACGGAAGGTTTGTACGGCATGGTTTTCGCCGGCAACCGCCGGACGGAAACCGATCGCATCGCGCCCGACAAGCAGCACCCGCATACGCTCGCCAACTTGAAGATCTGGCAAGTTCACTACGCGCTGCGGCCGCAGATTGCCAACATGCTGATCGACGGCGTCGACATCGACCACGCGGTCTACGGAATCTATCGCCCGATGTTCGATCATCATGTCTACCGCGATTTGAGTATTACCAACACCAGCGGCGAACCGTTCAACCGCGGGCTGGACGACCAAAGCAATCAGTACGGCCCGATCACCGTGGACGGGCTGTCGTTCACCGGCTTCTACGAAAGCGACGGCATGCCTCTGATTCAAATGAGCGACAACAACGTAACCGGCGAAGCGGAAAGCCACTTCCGCAACGTCAGCGTGACGCACAGCCGCGAAGATCGCCGCCGGAGTTGGTTCGCCCGCGGCGGCGGCCGCCAGGTGCCCCCAACATCCGCTCACGACGTCCCTTACTACCTGCACGATCACTTCGACGGCCGCGACGCCAAGATCATCAACACCCAGGCGAAGGGGTCTTCCCGCGATGGCAACAAGTACCGCGAAGTCGAAGCCGTCACCGGGCGCGGCGCCCAGTTGGCCGAGATCGATGACATTGAGTTCCCCGAACTGCTCGACCCCGTTGATGACCTACCGCCCGCGACCGTCATCACATCGGTTCGCCGCGATGGCGAAACGCTCATCGTCGCGGGTGTCTCGCACGACAACGGCCGGATAGCTTCGGTAAACGTCAACGGCAAGCCAGCCGAGATCACCGCCTCGGCCGTCCGCGGCGGCGTGGTTGATTGGCAAGTTTCGCTGCCCGCCAAAGGGTTAAAGGAACTGGTCGCATCCGCAAAAGACCAATCGGGCAACGCCGAAGAACACCCGCATCGCCTGATTCCGTAGTTACGCACCGCGCCCTAACCGGCAATTGGGAACGCTTGTGCTAAGTCGCTACGGATTGATCCACTCGAGGTAGACCCAATAGTCGTACAGCCAAGGGTGGGTCCAGGGGTTGGCGCTGCCGTAGAAGGCGCTGAATGTACCGATGAGCAGCAGCGCGAGGGCGACCGCTTGCAGCCACCGGGATTTGGCTGCCTCGTCGGCGGCGGGCAGCAGCATCAGCAGCCACATGGGGGCGAACCAGAACATCCAACGTAAGCCGGTGGTCCATCCGCCGTAGGTGCGGTCGACCTGGTCTTTGCTCAGGTAGAAGCCCAGCACGACAACGGTGGCGACCAGCACGAACAACGCGAAGGCCCGCATGTCGCTGCGGGGGGAAACCAGCAAGTACAACAGGCCAGCGGCCGACATCAACCAAACCGGCGTGAGGGAGAATATGCCGTGATGTCCAAACGTACATTGAAAAGCGTAAGCCAGGGCCGAAGGTTCGCCGAGGTCGATGGCCGTTTCGTTGCCGCTTCGCCAATAGGCCCCTTGGAAGCGGTACCAGTCGTCCCAGTTGCGAATTTCGATACCCTCGCCGACTTTCACGATGGCGAAGCGGACTGCTTCGTCGCGGTCGCTGAATTGCCAGCGCTCGCCGGGCTGTTCGACGATGATCTCGGCACCGGCGGTTGGCGGATTGTCGGTTTCGGCTTCGATGATCGCTTGTTCAACTTCCGACGGGAGTTCGCCGCCATCCAGTTCATCGACGATGGAAAGGTCAACGATGGTTGCGACGGTTTCGCCATCTCCGCGATGGGCATAGGGGGTTGCCCAGTCGTCGTGGGCCAGATAGTTCGTGCCGAAGACACCGGCGACAACGACCGCCGCCGCGGGAATGTAAATCAGCAGCGTTCGCAGGGCATCCTTCCACAGCATCGCCACGGTCAGCATGCAAAAGAACGACAGGGCCGGCAGTTCGTTCGCAGCGGTGAACGCGCCAAACAACCCTGTCAGCGCGAACCAGTACCAGTTGCGCTGGCCGTCGTACCAGATTCTGATCGCCGCCAGCAGCGCGATGCTGCAACTGACTGCCGCGGGCAGATGGTTGTTGATCGTCACGGCAAACGTGGGCAGGAACGTGCCAAGCGTCGCGACGGCCATCGCGAAGATTCGCCCCCAATCAGTGCGGCCCCATTGGTCGATGATCACGGCCATGACCACGAAGTACAGCACCATCGGCAAGACGTTGGTCAGCACCAGCATGACGCGGGCGAAGTAAAACGGGCGGTCGCCCAGCGTTTCGCCGGTCAGCTTGTGAATGACCCAATATTGCCCGGCGAGCAAGGTGGGCAGCAGCGTGGGTTTGCTGGAGTAGCTGCGCATCACCCCTTCGCGGTTGGTGTGGCGGACCATGTCGATCGTGTGCCAGTCGCCGCTTTCGATGGTGCCGTCGCCGTCGGCGTCGCGGGTTTCGCCTTGGATGATGATCTCGTCGATCGAGTAGGTTCCGTTTTCAACGAGCGCACGGACGGTCGCGATTCGGCTGCGATCATTCGCGCTGAGGAACGGCGTTCGCCCATGCCGAGCGGTGACCGACATCACCCGGCCGAGCATGACGCCTGTGCTGACCACGATGAGCAGCGTGTAGACGGTCCACCGAAGCTGTGCCCGCAATTGGAAATCGCTGCTGTTCATCGCAACTCGCCGACGGGTGGTTCGTGTGCGGCCGTCTGCGGCGAACTGGCCAGATCATCCGCGTCGGGCTTGGGCGTTTCCCGCGACGCCCGGGCGACCTT
>CALBTA010000338.1 GCA_937967755.1 uncultured Planctomycetaceae bacterium
GCGGCGGCAACCGTGGGCCGTTCAAGAAGGCTCAAAAGGAAAACAACTGGGAAGAAATTCTTAAGACCGGCCCCGAACTGCTGAAATCGAACCCGTGGGATAAGACGTTGTTGGAGCCGATGGCGGATGCGTGCGGCGTTTACGGTTTCAACGAAGTCGAACTGCGTTACCTGAAAAACGCGCTCGACGCCAACTTGAAGGATGTCGAGGTCAACAAACACTGCGCTGCTACGCTGGCGCGCGTCGGGCAGTTCGATCAGGCGATCGCTTGCTGGCGGCGGATCGGCACGATTCGAGGCAAGAACGACACGGAAGTTGACAACATGATTTCCGATTTGATGCGCGAGAAGACCCAAATCCTCACCGGGCTGGGCGATGATGACAAGGCGACCGGCCGGGTGGTGAAAGAAGGCTTGAGCGAGAAGGAAGCGAAAGAAGTCAAGGCGACCGTCGGTGTGCAGCAGGAGGAACCGGCGAAGCAAAAGAAAGTTGAGCTGACGCTGCGTCAGAAGCTGGAACGGGCCATCGCCGACGACCCGGAAGTTGTCGAAAACTATTTGCAGCTTGCCCAATTGCACCAAAGCGAAGGGCGTGCGGCCGAGGCCGTCAAAGCGCTTACCGCCGGGCTGGCCGCATCGGGCGGGGACTTCCGCGTTCAAGAAAAACTGGAAGACGCCCAGATCTTGCAGATGAAACAGCAGTTGGCCGTCGCCGAAAAACGGGCCAAGAGCGACCCCAGCGAAGAAGCGGCCGCATTGGTTAAGAGCATGCGCGACCAACTCTATCGCCAGGAGTTGGAAAACTACACCGGCCGGGCTTCGCGCCAGCCGGATGATTTGGCTTTGCAATACCAACTGGCGGTACGGCTGAAGCGGGTCGGCAACTTCGCTGAGGCTGAGAAGGTACTCACAGCCGTTCGCCAAGATCCCAAATTAAAAACGGCTGCCACGATTGAATTGGGCGAATGCCTGCAGCAGCAGCAAAAATATGCCGGGGCGATGCAGTGTTACGCCCGGGCGGTCGAACTTGCTGAAGGGGAGCAATCCGCCGGCCAAGGGGATGAAAATGTCGCCAAATTGGCCCTCTATCGGGCGGGAATTCTCGCCACCGGGCTAAAGCAATATGACACGGCGATCAAGCACCTGCAGGCCCTCAGCAAGATCGACGCCCGCTACCGCGATGTCCTAACCCGGCTGGACAAAGCGAAGAAAATGCGTGATAAAGGTTGATTCGAATTTTAGTAGCGGGGGTTTGCGCCGCCGTTTGTTTCCACCGCGTCTGCGACGCTATTACGGTGGCTAGAAGCCCCCGTTACGACTGAACATGCCAAATTCCTTAAGTGCCAAGAAACGTCTGCGTCAGAATGCGGCTCGCCGCCTTCACAACCGTTCGATCAAGTCGGCTTTGCGCTCCCAGATTCGCAAAGTTCGCGAAGCGGCCGCCGCTGGTGAAATCGAGAAGGCCGAAACCGAATTCCGCCTCGCTTCCAAGCGGCTTGACCGCGCCGGGGCTAACCGCGTGATTCACCCTAACAAGGCTTCCCGTTTGAAATCGCGCCTATCGCGGGCCATCAAAACGGCGAAGCAGTCGTAGCGCACCCGCTACGACGAAGGTTCCAAACCGCCGTGCAAATGAGCTTGCGGCGGTTGGTTTGTTTCTTGCTGAAACTCTTCCCCGGGCAGCGGCAGCCATTGGATCAACTGCCGCGTCGATTCGGTGGCGGGCACGTCGTTCTCAGCCGGCTTCGATAAGATTCGAATCAAGCTGACGCTATTGTGTAAAGCGCCGTCGGGCGTTGTCCACCTGCGGCCATCACCGGCGATCAGCAGCGTGCGGTCTGCTTGCCCGTCGCAGCATCCAGTGATAGATACTTCTTTGCCGTCGATCTTGAAGTCGAGCGCTAGTGAATCGTACCGCACCAACTTCTTTCCGCTGCCCGCTCCTTCAAATTCCAAGTCCCATTGCTCCGCGGCGGAATTCAACAGCGATTGCTCAATCACTCCCGGCCCGGCGGCAACCGTGCCGCTGGCAGCAACGATTCGGCCATCGGCGAAGCTGGCTTCGATCTGAACGTCCGCGTCGCCGCTGAGTTTATGTGGGAACTGCCTGCCGATTAGTTGATCGAGATCGACGCTTGAAAGTTGGCCCACTATTTCGCCGGTCAACCCGCCGCTCGAATGCACGATTGAAACTTCTCCGCGAAATGTGCAGCCATCTCCCAGATGCTCTAGGAAAGGAAGCTGCACGGCCAGCGGTGCGACGGATAGCGCCGCATCACCCGTGTCCCAATGAAGTTCAACGAGTCGGCCATCGCGGTGAGCCACGCGCACCAGCGCTGGAGATTCCACGTTGTCTCCCGCGAGTTGGTAACTCGCGGTCAGTTCGTTCACTCCATCTTTGGCGGTAAAAGTCACTTCAAACGCCGACAACGTCTGGGCGTCGCCGCCGCCGTTGCGAATGACAACGTCGTTCGCCAACAGCCGAACCGAATCAGCCGCGGGGTATGATTCGTCCAGCAATCGTTGGCGCAGTTGCCGCCAAAGCCCGTCGAGATGCGCGGCTTCGATTTCCGCCTGGGCGGCGGTGATCCCGGTCTGCCCGTCGTGGTTGCGAACTTCAAGTTCGCGAATTCGCGCGATCCGCTCGCCGGTGTGAGGGTCGGTCAGTTCAACGTCACTGAGACGGGCGGCACCGGGAACGGGGTAGATGACCTGGTTCACCGAAACGCGTTGCCCGGTTCGCTGCGACCAGGTTGACGCCTGCGCCTGACGGTGCAGCGGGGTCTTCGTCCATGTCGAATACCCCAGCAGGGCGGCAGTTGGAATTGCACACAACGCGACGAATACCGCCCGGCAGATCAATCGCTGTGTTTTTTCCTGGAAGTGGAACATCCTTGTTCCTTGGTACTCAGTTTTCAGTTTTCGGTTTTCAGTACTCGATGTTCGATGTTCGATGTTCGATGTTCGATGTTTGTGCCGCCCTCACCCCGGCCCTCTCCCAGAGGGAAAGGGAGTAAAGTATTCTGTCACCCCCTCACCCCGTCACCTCTCCTTCGCCATCTCCATAAATAACCGATACCGCGCCTGCATCTCTTCCAGGCTATCGCCGCCGAACTTGTCGATCAGCGCTCCGGCGACTTCGAAGGCGACGACGTTTTCTACAATCACGCCCGCGGCGCTCACCGCGCAGACGTCGCTCCGCTCGTACGATGCTTCTTCCGACTCTTTCGTTTCTAAGTTGATCGACGGCAGCGCCTTGCGGAGGGTGCTGATCGGCTTCTTGGCCGCTCTTACGACAAGCGGTTGCCCGTTGGTCATGCCCGCTTCCAAGCCGCCGGCGTTGTTGGTGGGGCGGGTGTAGCCGAGGTTGGGTGAATCCTTCTGCGAGGCGTCGTAGTGAATCGGGTCGTGAACTTCGCTGCCCTTGCGGCGGGCCGCTTCGAATCCCAGCCCAATCTCGACCCCCTTGATCGCTTGAATCGCCATTACCGCCTGGGCGATGCGGCCGTCTAACTTCCGATCCCATTGGGCGTGCGTTCCCAGCCCAAAGGGCAAACCTTCAACGCGCACCTCCAACACCCCGCCCAGGGTGTCGCCTTCTTTGCCGGTTTGGTCGATCAACTCTTTGAACTGGTCATCCTGATCGGGGTTTAGCGAATAGATGATGCTCTTGTCGCGCAGTTCTTTCTGCTGCTCGATCGTGCCCGGCTGCGGATCGATCGCAATGCCGCCTAGCTCGGCGACATAACCAAACGCCGTGATGCCGAATTGGGCCAGCAACTGTTTTGCCAGCGCGCCGGCCGCGACGCGCACGGCAGTCTCGCGGGCGGAGGCTCTTTCCAGAATGTTGCGAATTGGCCCTAAATACTTCACAGCGCCGGTCAAATCGCCGTGACCGGGCCGGGGGCTTTCGAGATCGTCAAGCCGTTCCAGCTTGTAATCGCGGTTCACCACTTGCAGCGCGATGGGGCTTCCCAGCGACAGCCCACGCCAAATGCCGGATAGGATATCGACTTTGTCGGATTCGATCCGCTGCCGCCCTCCGCGGCCGTACCCACCCTGGCGGCGCTTCAATTCGACGTCAATCGAATCGGTTTCCAGCGGCACGCCGGCCGGGAAACCGTCGATCAGGGCGATCAGCGTCTTGCCGTGCGATTCGCCGGCGGTCCAGTATCGAAGCATGTGTGAATGTGAATTCGGCGCACAACACGAGCCGGGGGCCAACACCCCGCGGAGTCAATCAACCCAATTCTAGCCGCGATATTTCCCCGTCGATAGGTCGGTTGGAAAGCGGGCAACGGCGAGAGTTCGTTGCGATACAATGCCATCCAACGACTGCCATCCAGCGATAATGCCATCCACCGTAGGCTCGGACTGACAGCCTGTACCTACGTGAAAGCCCGCTCCTTGCTCGCCCAACTCCAACGCCGGTGGTTTCTGCTTGCTCTGCTGGCGGTGATGTTGTTGGGCTACACACAGGCCGAGCCGCTGGCGGCGTTGGCCGATGCCGGCTGGCTGCGAAACTGCATCGTTGCCACAGTGATGTTCGTGATGGCATTGCCGTTGAGCATTGAGGCAATGGCTCGTTCGGTCACCAACCCCGTGCCGCTGTTGCTGGCGGTGGCGATGAACGTGGTCGCCGTTCCGCTAGCGGCGGTGGCTTTGTACGGGCCGATGAATTTCTATTCCAACGATTTCGCCAACGGGTTGTTGATCGTCGGTGCGACCCCATGCACCCTGGCCTCCGCGGCGGTTTGGACGCGGCGAGCTGGAGGTAACGACGCGGTCGCCCTTATGGTCACCGTCGCCACCAACCTGGGCTGCTTCGTGGTTTCCCCGTTGGTCATGCTGCTGACCGCGGGCAAGCAAGCCGAGACCGAGGTCGTCAATTTTTGGGCAATGGCAACGAAGTTGTTGTTGCTCGTTGTCGCTCCGATGATACTGGGGCAGTTACTGCGGTTGCATCAAGGCGCGGCCGATTGGGCAGCGAAGCGGAAGACGATGCTTGGCGTCGTCGCGCAGATTGGCATTCTGATGATGGTCACGCTGGGATCGATCGGCGCGGGCCGCGAAATGGGGGGCGACCTGTCGCGCCTGTTGGGGCCAGCCGTCGCGGTGATGGCGGTCCTGGTGGTGGTGATTCACGTTGGCGTATTGCTGGCGGGAATCTTGCTCGCCAAAGCCGCCCGGCAAAGCCGCGCGGATCAAATCGCGGTCGGCATCGCCGGCAGCCAAAAGACGTTGATGATCGGCCTGCAAATGTCGGCGTCGTATTTCCCCGGTACGCT
>CALBTA010000339.1 GCA_937967755.1 uncultured Planctomycetaceae bacterium
ACCCGCGGCGCCAAACAGCTCAATTGCCAATTCAAGTCACTTAAGGCGTGATGACAGACCGCAGCCGATCAATTTCCGACGAGGCAACCACGGGTGGCAATCCCGGGGTCGCGCTGCGTGTTACGCGGCCTTCGCTGTTGGCATGCGCGGCAGGCGTTCTAGCCTGTCTAGTCGTAGTCTTGGCTACCTGGCAGTTTGACCGGGCTGCAACTTCGCAGTACCAGGCCCAAGTGCACGCCGATTTGGCTCACTCGCTCGCCGCGGTGCGGGCCGCCGCTGAGCGGACAATCAACCGGCACGTTTTTCTGACGCTGGGCCTTCGGTCTCACATTTCAGTTCACCCTGAGATGAACGCTGAAGAATTCGCGAACCTGGCGGCCCTCATCATGCGAGACGGCGAAGGGATCCGCAGCGTGACTTCGATCAAAGGCAACGTGATCAACGATGTATACCCGCGCGAGGGGAACGAGGATGCCCTCGGGCTGAACGTGCTTGACCACCCTGAGCAGCGTTCAGCGGCGGAGCACGCCATCGCGACGAAACAGCCCTGGCTGGCCGGTCCGGTCAAACTAGTGCAAGGGGGTGAGGCGTTCATCAACCGTGTCCCAGTGTTCACCACCGAAGAGGGCGGCGCGCCGGGCGAAGGTTCCTACTGGGGCATGGTATCGATACTGATCGACAAAGATACTTTGGTGGAAGAAATCAGCGAAAGCGTGCCGCACGGACTGACAATTGCCATTCGAGGCCGCGACAACCAAGGGCGGGGGGAAATCTTCCTGGGCGATACCGAGATCGAATTGAGGGACCCGCTGGTCTCAGAGATATCGTTGCCGACTGGAACGTGGGAACTGTACGGTGTGCCCGATCGCGGCTGGCCCCGATCCGATCCGCAATCGATCGCCCGGCGAATCGGCGGAAGCATTTTGGCAATCGTATTTGGTCTATTGGTGTCTTGCCTCGTCGATGCGACTTTGCGTTTTCGGGCAACATCGATCGAAGCCCGCCGCGCCAATGAGCGAGAACGGCTGGCTTACGAGACAGCACAAAACAGTGCCGCACAAGCGAAAAAAAGAGCGGCGGAACTTGAAGACGCCCAACTCGCCGCGCTGAACATTATGGAAGATATCGAAGCGGCGCACGGCGAACTTTCCAAGGTGAACGGAGCCCTCAAGCAGAGCAACGAAGAGCTACAGCAGTTCGCGTACGTTGCCTCGCATGATTTAAAGACTCCGCTACGCGCGATCTCCGGCTTCGCACAGTTTCTGAAGGACGACTTCGAAGGCAAGCTGGACGAAACGGCCGACGAGTACATTCAGCGCATCGTCGAAGGGGTGAACCGCATGCAGCAGCTCATCAACGACTTGCTGGAGTTTTCGCGAATCGATTCGCAAGGCCGCCCGCTCAAGCCGATTGATTTGGGTGAAGTACTTGACGACGTACACGACCTTCTGCGTGCCGACATCGAGTCCTCCGGAGCCATACTCACCAGCGACCCCTTACCACGCGTAATGGCCGACCGCCCCCAGCTAACACAGCTTTTGCAAAACCTAATCGGTAAC
This sequence comes from uncultured Planctomycetaceae bacterium, assembly GCA_937967755.1. Classification (GTDB taxonomy): domain Bacteria; phylum Planctomycetota; class Planctomycetia; order Pirellulales; family Pirellulaceae; genus CALBTA01. The sequence goes on from CALBTA010000339.1 coordinate 1,560, forward strand.
GCTGTAAAGTATCACGGCGAACGACCGCCACTCGTGCATGTGACCGCCGATGAACAGGCCGGCGAGTGGACGATTTCCGTGCGAGACAACGGCATCGGCATAGCGCCGAAACACCATGAGCGGATCTTCGAAATCTTCAAGCGTTTGCATACACAAAAAGATTACGAAGGCACCGGTATCGGGCTGGCCGTTTGCCGTCGCATTGTGCAAAGGCACAACGGGCGCATTTGGCTTGAATCGGCACTTGGCGAGGGCTGCACGTTTTGCTTCACGCTGGAGGCAGAGCCCCCATGTGGCGACATCACGAAAGTGGACAGCTCGGCTGCAACCGAACACTCGCTCGCGGAAATGACAGCGATTTAGCTGACAACGTCGAACAGAGATACAACAAGAATCAACACTGGTTTGAATCGAAGGGGGCAATTGTGAATTTCCAAAACAACAGCAGGCAGGCTGAGATACTGTTGGTCGAAGACAACGAATCGGATGTGCTACTGACGCGGCGCGGCTTTCAGCGAGCCAATTTCGCAGTCAATATTCATGACGTGGAAAATGGCCAGGAGTGCATGGCGTTCCTGCGGAAAGAAAGCCCCTACGCTGATGCACCGACCCCCGATGTCATCCTGCTGGACTTGAACATGCCCGTGATGGATGGCCGGGAAGTTCTCACAGAGATCGTCAAGGACGACGTGCTGCGGCAGTTGCCTGTCGTCGTGCTGACGACCTCAGCCGCTGAAGCCGACCTGAAGGCGATGTACGAACTGCGGTGCAGTACTTATATCGTCAAGCCGGTCGACTTCACCGAGTTCCAAAGCGTCATCGAGCACCTTGGCAATTACTGGTTCAACGTCGCCCTGCTGCCGCCTGAGGCTGCGTGCGCCTAGGGAACTCATTCGGCACGCAGCGTTCTTCACTCCCCGCTTTGGTCACCACTGTGGCCGAATTCACGGTCGATCTGCCTTGGGTTGTGATCGCCCAGGTGTTTCTCTTGAATCTTGGCAAGGTCAGCGGATATTCTTGGATAGTACTGCTGTAACGGTTCGGCGAAGACTAAACCCCAGGCGGCGGCTGGTGAGGAGAATCACGTTATGCGAAAAACGCTTCCAAAATTGGCGGTCATATTGGCAACGCTGGCCCTCGGGCGGCACGTCGCTGCACAGCCGCTGATTGCGCAGGTGGCCAGTATCGAATGCGTCGTCGCCAATGCTGATCTGGTTTTTGTCGCGAAAATCATCAAAGTTGGCGACGCGGAAAAAATCGACGGGCGTGAGGTTTGCAATACGACCATCGAAATTGAAGAGACGTTGAAGCAGGAGCCTTTCAACGATGAACCTTACACAAAGCTGCAAATGGAAATGCCGCGGGACCGCGTGGTGTTGACCGAGTGGAAAGAGCAATCAACGCGGCTGCTGGTGATGTATGACGAGGATGCCCCCCACGCAACCGAGCTGATTGAACTGGTCCCCGGCGAGATGGAACTTTTCAAGGCCGACTTCACTCTGTTGCGCGATCCCGATCCGGTCATCCTCGCCGCCAAGGAGGCGATCGCCAGGATGCCGAAAGGGGTGAAGCGCGTTCACACGTTTGGGCTGCATGTTCCCCACGAAACAGTCGCCGAGACGAGTTGGAAACAGTTCCACGGCCTCATCTTGAACGTTCCCGTCGACCAACAACTAGAACAGCGGGCGCTCAAGTTTATTCGCTCGGAAAGCTATCAGCGCCGCGAAGAAGGGGCTCGGGCGCTGCGGTACTTCCCTTCGGACGACAATACGCGGGAACTGCGGAAGCTTCTTAAAGATCCGGGCTTCGGGTATTTGCATCATGCCCAACAAAACAATGGCGTTGAAGTCAGAATCTACGGCGTCCGCCACGCAGCCTTCCACACCCTGAAAGCATGGGGAGCCATGGTTGACGAACCGGTGACCCGGGAAGAAGTGAGGAAGTTTTCGCAGTGAGGTTACTTGGCCAATTTTACTTCCCACAATTTCATGGCTGTTAGCTCCCTGCAGGCGGATGGTCCATCTCCTATCGGAGATGCTAGGGACAAATTGGGCAGAATAGACTTCATTTTCTAAGGACCGCTAGCAGTAGCAGCGGTGAAATTCGCGTTGACGGATGCTGGCTCCGGTGCGATTCTATGCGCGCTTTCACACGCCGCGCTTACGGGTGCGGTCACGTCGAAGAACCTAGCAGGAGTCAAGGATGACGACTACCACCACGTTGTTGGTTTGTGTGTTGCTGGGGCAGGCCGAGGGCGGAACGCGGTTTCAGAATGCGATTCCCGTTCCGCAGGCGAGTGTGGCTCAACCTGCGCTGGCCCAATCCAGCGCACGCCGCGATGCCGATTCGCAAACCGTCATGCCGAGCAGTCGTTTCGGCACACCGACCGCAGCCGCGGCGGAAGTTGCGCCGGCTTCCTCGCTTGGCCAGCAGCCGCTGACTCCGCCTGCCAGCGTGCAAGCGAGCGACTTGAGCTTGGCGAGTGAAAACAGGGCGGTAATCAGTTCCACGCCCGCGTTGGTTGCGCCGTCAGTCGTTCAGCCCACGTTGAACGCGGCCGCGCAGGCGAATGTGGTTGCCCCGCGGATCAACGTTCAACCGCAAACGTCCATCCAGCCAGTTCAAAAGGCTCGCACGGCGGCGAACTTGCTTGTTGAACAGGCGTTTCCTAGCCCCGAAGACGCGGCCGACAACACAACCCGGTTGGCGTTGCGGGACGTGATCGCGGCTTCGCCCGACCCGGCGCGCCGCGCGGCGGCCATTCAAACTTACTGGGAAGCCTCGACGCTGTTGGCCGATTGGCAGTTTGCCGCGGAAGAGTTCGAGCTCATGGGGCAAATCCCCGCCCCGCGCGACGCCGCGGAACAAGCCGTGTTGAGAGCATCTCAAGCCGCCGCAAAAGCCCGGCTGATCGAGGCCCGCATGGCGGCCAACAGCGCGCAGTTCGCGATGGCCGACATCGTTCCGACCGTCGACAGGACGGCGGCGGCTCCGCCGCTGCCGATCGACGCTCCCTTCGCGGGCGTATACAACACGCACTTTGAAACGCTGTTCTCCGCTCGCGTCGCCCCCGCCGGCTTGCGTCGAATTCATGAGACGTTGCCGATGCGGAAGGACTTGGTCGACGCGCGGGCCGAAGCGGTCTTCGCCAGCGCCGACGCGGTGCAGCAGCAGATCGAAGCACACCGGGCCGGTCGGGTTTCGTTGGCCCAACTGCTGCACGAATTTGAACTGCTGCGGAGTCGGCGGGGTAAATTCCTCGGTGCGCTGCGGGATTACAACTTGGACATCGCCCAGTACGCAATGGGAACGTCACGGCCGAACGACCCGGTCGATAAGCTCGTGGGCATGATGATTGATTCGCCGATGGGCACGAGCGCGAGGGGGAGTAGCAACGTGGCGATCAGCAACGGGGCGAGCGCTTCCGGCAATACCGTGATCGTAGTGCCAGCCGGCGCGACGGCACCGGCATTCGGTGCGCCGCGAGCGGTGATTCAAAGCGGAGCAACGATCAGCGCGCCCGCTGCCGCTAGGGTTTCCGCGCCGCGCGTCGCGACCAACCCTTCGCGGTTCAACGCTCAAGTAACCAGCGAAGCGACCGCGCTGCCGCAACCGCCGGCAAACTCCTCAATGGGGAGTTTTCGAGACGTCACTGGCGAAACGCAACCGCAGGTGATGCAGCCGACTTCTCGATTTGGCACGCCAAGCGGTTCAGCACAGTTCGGTGCTGGTGCGCAATTGGAGTCGCAGCCGATTGGTGCGCAGATTGGGGGCGCGGCGTCGGGTGAGGCATCGGCGACCGCGCCAGCGCTGCCGGCGTTGCCGCCGGCCGCGCCGTAGGGAGTAAAGCGTCACTCTTGGCGCGGGCGCGGCGTTGCCGGAAGATGGTTGTATGACCACCGCTTCGGCAACTATCGAATCCGCGCGCTCGGGCGACCCTTCGCCTGGTGTTGACGTGGCTCCGCTGTACATCGGGCCGCTGCTGGTCGATCCGCCGATTTTGCAAGCCCCGATGGCGGGCTATACGAATTTCGCCTTCCGGCAGATGGTTCGCGAATACGGGGGCGCGGGCTTGCTGAACACCGAGTTCATTTCCGCCCGCGGCTTCGCCTATTTGGAACAGGCGATGAAGAAGCACCCTGACCGGCTGTGGGGGGTGAAGGACGAACCGCGGCCGTTGAGCGTGCAGATTTGGGACAACGATCCCGAGACATTGGCCCGCGTCGGAGCGCTGCTGGTCGAGCAGTTCAACGTGAGCGTCGTCGATATCAATTTCGGTTGCCCGGTGAAGCAGGTCACCGAGAAGGCACATAGCGGTTCGTACTTGCTGCGCGATCCGCAGCGCGTGGGAGCGATCGTCGAGCGCGTCGCCAGGGCATGCGCCCCCACGCCTGTCACCTCCAAGATTCGGCTGGGCTGCCGCCGCGATAACATCACCGCTCCGCAAGTTGCAGTCGCGGTCGAACAAGCAGGCGCCGCGGCGCTGACCGTCCACGGCCGAACGGCACAGGACTTCTTCAAAGGGGAAGCCAACTGGGAGCAAATCGCGGCGCTCAAAGAACACCTGCGGGAGATTCCCCTAATTGGCAACGGTGACTTGGATTCGGCGGAAAAAGTTGTCAACGCGTTTCGGCGCTGGGGCGTCGATGGTGTGATGATCGCCCGGGCGTGCCTGGGCCGGCCGTGGTTGTTCGCACAAGCGGCTGCCGGGCTGCGCGGCGAACCCGTTCCGCCAGAGCCGACGCTGGAAGAGCAGCGGCAATGCCTGGTGCGGCGTTATGACGTAGTGGTCGAGCGTTTTGGCGTGGAGAAGGGAACGCTGTTGATGCGTCGCTACGCCTGTTGCTACGCTCAAGGCCGGCGGGGTTCCAAAGCGTTTCGCACGAACGCGGCGAAGGTGGAAACACCGGCTGAGTTTCATCACGTGGTGGAAGAGTACTTCCCGCGCGGAGAGTAGCAAGTTCTCACTACATGCCGTCAAAGCTGCAGGTGGCTATTTCTTTGATTCTCTCAGCAGCGTCAGCATCCCCTTGCCCATGGCTTCGCCGACTTGCATGTAGGTTCCGGCGTTGCCGTGGTAGTGGAAGCCTTGGTTGCGTGGCGAATCTTCGACCTTCGGCCAGAAGCCGCGGGTTTCAACGGTCAGCACATTGCCTTCGAATTCCGGGTAGTTCCCTTTGTCTCCGCTAACCGCGAGTTGCGCTTCGGCCACTTTCTTGTGCGGCCCCTGCATGTCCCAACCTTCAAACCCGATGGTGGCGATGACAAAGGGCGCATTGGGAGCATCGAACTCTTTGCGCAACGTCTTGATTAGGTGAACCAGATTCTGCTCGTACCGGCTGGCGTGCGGCTCGCCGCCATCTTTGTGCCCTTGCCACCAACCGAATCCGGCGATCCGATAGCCGCGCCCTTTCCAATGCGGAAACTCGGCGTCGAAGTTGTCGAGCACCTTGTGCGCTTCGCCGAAGCAGTCGTCGTACTGTTTGCCCGCGTACCAGTTGATTGGCTGCGGCTCTGTCCCCTTTTCCCAGCGGAGCGGTGAATCTTTGTATCCAGCGTAAATGTAGCCTTCGTGTTCATAGCGCTCGCTGCCCGGCGGAAGAAAGTCCCAACCGAGCGACCGGTTGCCCTGCGAGGCTTTGAGGATCAACACTGGCGCTTCGTGATGATCGCCCACGATATTCCCAAAGCCAAGTTCCGGGCCGATGCTGTTGGCGCTCGCGCCGCAACCGATGCTCAACCACT
>CALBTA010000340.1 GCA_937967755.1 uncultured Planctomycetaceae bacterium
TCGATTCTGCGTGCCGCCCGGCAGATGGCGAATTGTCAGGTGCCCGTTTTGGGCGTCAACATGGGCAAGCTCGGCTTTCTCGCGGATGTGGCGACCGATCAACTGGAGACGGTTCTGCCGCAAGTCGCCCAAGGCAATTGCCGAGTCGTTTCTCATTTGATGTTTCAGACCAGCATCATGCGTAGCGGCAAGACGCTAGCGACCGCATTAGGGCTGAATGAGACTGCCATCCTGGGCGGGCCGCCCTATCGCATGTTGAATATCGATCTTTACGTTGACGCACAACTGGCCACTACCTATAGTTGCGACGGCTTGATCATCAGCACGCCGGTCGGATCGACGGCCCATAGCCTTTCAGCCGGCGGTCCGATCCTGCGAAAGAGCTTGCCAGCGTTCGTCATTTCGCCGATCAGTCCGCACACATTAACCGTGCGACCGGTTGTCGATACGGCCGATCACGTTTACGAAATGGCCGTGCAGAACCCCGGCGAAGCAACCAGCGCCGTGGTGGATGGGCAGGTACTCGCAGGCTTACAGCCGCAGGACCGTGTGCGGGTGGAACAAGCCAAACCGACCTTTCAATTGATCGAAGTTCCCGGACACAACTACTACCGCACGCTCCGTGAGAAGCTTGGTTGGGGCGGGCAGTTTGAAAAGAGATCGTAGGCACAAGCTGCCAGCTTGTCGCCTCGAAGATCAAGAGCATTTGACAATCCAAAATCACATCAGGCAACAGGCAAGGCTGCCTGTACCTACGCCGTCGCAAGGAAGCGAAACCATGACCACACAAGGACGAATCATCTCAGCGCTGCTCGTTCTCTTCTTCTCGCTTGCGGCTTCACCCATGTTCGCCGACGAAGCGAATCTGGCCGAAAATTTGAACGCGGCCCTGCAAAAGGCTGCCGGCACGATGTACTCCCTCGCGTATCAGTTTGCCGATGACGAGACGCTCAAGTACAAGGTTGAACATCTGGTCACCGTGGAGACGACCATCGAAGAGAACCGCCAGCGGGCGAGAAGCCGCAGCGTTTCCACGAAGCAGTGGGACATCAAGGACGTCACGGACAATGGCAACGCGCGTCTGATCCACCAGGTCGCCGATGCGAACATGTGGCAGCAGGTCATCATGTATGTCACCGAAGATGGCAAGCAAGTCTCCAAGGAACGGGAAGTCCGCTATGACAGCAAGAGCGAGCAGGCCCCCCCCATCCAATATGAGAAGTTCGCCGCCACCGTTGGCAAGCCGCTTTCCGAAGTGGTGATCGATAAGCATGGGCAGACCATTGAACGTGAAGACAAGCTGAAAGGGAGTTCCTGGGGCGGGCAACTCGTCGTGCCGATGCCGCCCAATCCAGTCGCCGTGGGCCATAAATGGCACAAGCCGCAGGAAATTGTCGTTCGCATGGAGGACGGGCGCGTCAAACGGATCAACACCCGTCAGCAGTACGAGTTGCTGAAAGTCGAAGGGGGAATCGCGCACATCGCGTTCGACACGCAGATTCTCACACCCGGTATTCGCAGCCAGCCCAAGGTCATGGTGCAAATCGTCCAACGACTGACGGGCGGTCACATCGAATTCGACATCGACGCCGGCCGCGTCGTTCGCCAGCACCTGAAACTTGATGAGACGATCATCGGCTTCAACGGCGCCAAGAGCATCATGAACTACACCGGCCGCTTCAATGAAGAACTGATCGTGCCGGATGCCGAAATTGCGAAGACCGCCGCGAAGTAGAATCGCTCTCTAGCGTTTTAGCTCCTTCGCCCGCTCCACCAGCCCAACAAACTCCTTCCGATACCCCCACGGATCTTCGCCGGCGCTTTCGCGGGCGGTTTCCAGGACGCTGTCGTAGGTGGCATTACCGACGAACTTGCTGCCGCGGAGCAACATGCCGAACGAGGCGACGGAGGCGGCGAATTGGAAGTCGTCACTCGCTTCGCCGAAGCGCTGCGTGTTGTCTTCGATCGGGAATGAGATCAGCGTGCTCGCCTCGCCGTCGGGCTCTTTGTAGCGCAGTTTCAGCGTGAGCAGTTCGTTGCTGTCGGACGCCTCATTCGGCTCGGGTTTGTCCTGGTATTTGAGATCGTCAACGTTGCGTTCGCGGAAGATCGGCGGCGCGCCGACGGGCACGATTTGGTAAAGCGCCGTTACCGAGTGACCGGCGCCGATCTCGCCGGCGTCCTTCTGGTCGTCGTTGAAATCTTCCGCGGCCAGAATGCGGTTCTCATAACCGATCAGGCGATAGCCCTGAACCTTGGCGGGATTGAATTCGATCTGAATCTTGACATCCTTGGCGATGGTCACCAGCGTGCCGCTCAGTTGCTCGACCAGCACTTTGCGGGCTTCGTTCTCGGTGTCGATGAACGCGTACATGCCGTTGGCCTTGCCGGAGACCTGTTCCAGCATGGAATCATTGTGGTTGCCCATGCCGAAACCGAGAATGCTGAGAAAGACATCCCGCTTGGCGTTTTCCTCCGCCATGCGCACCAGGCCGCCGGTGCTGGAAGTTCCCACATTGAAATCACCATCGGTGCAGAGCAGCACACGATTGACGCCGTCTTCGATGAAATTCTCCAGCGAAGTTTCATAGGCCAGCTTGATTCCGGCCGCGCCGGCGGTTGACCCACCCGCGTGCAATGCATCCAGGGCCGCTTTGATCTTCGCCTTTTCGTTACCCGGCGTGGAAGGCAGCACCAGCCCGGCGGCGCCGGCGTAAACGACAATCGCCACGCGGTCATTCTCGCCCAACTCGTCAACGAGCATTTCCATGCCCCGTTTGACCAGCGGCAATTTGTTCGCCTGATTCATCGAGCCCGACACGTCTAGCAGAAAGACGAGGTTGCTCGGCGGGCGTTTGTCGCGCTCCATGTCGCGACCTTGAATGGCGATGCGGGCGATGCGATGCTCGGGTTGCCAGGGGCACTCGCAAACTTCCATGTCCGCCTCGAAGGGATGCTTCGCCATCGGGCCGAGATAGTCGTAGTGAAAATAATTCACCAGCTCCTCAATCCGCACACTGTCGGGCGGCGGCAACCGACCGCCGGTGAGATACTGCCGCATCTTGCTGTAACTGGCCGTATCGACATCGATCGAAAACGTGGAGAGCGGGTCATCGCGAACGGTCTTGAACTCGTTTTCATAGATGCGATCAAACTTGTCGCCGCCAGACTCGGGGCCTTCCCCATCGCCGATGGCGCGTGCATCGTCGGGCAAAGCCGCGCGATCGAGCGGAGGGGCTGGCGCTGCCGGTTCGGCGCGGACGCCACCCATTTTCCTGACGAGGCTTCGTTGCTGCTTCTCGATTCGCATCAAGTCTTCTCGCAACCGCTGGGGTTGCTCACCGCCCTGCGGTTGCCCTTGACGAGAAACCGGTTGAGTGCTCGCTTGAGAGCCGTGCTTTGTCTCAAGAGGCGCGTTGAGTTCCGACGGGGACAATTCCAACTCTTCCACCAATTCAATATCATCTTCCACCAATTCAATATCAGGCGCCGACTCATCCTCACTGCCATCCATGGGTGCGCTCGCATCGGCCGATTCGGAATTGTCATCCCCCCGATCCGCTTGGGCGACCCGGGGTTCGGCGTTGTTTCTGCTGGCTTGCGGACACCCAGCAAGAATGAGCACGGCGAGACTGAGAAAACCGACGCTGGCAAGTCGATGCGCACGACGCATGGCAACACCTCACGAATGGGTTAAGTGTGAAAAGAAGGCGAACTTCCGATTCGCAGAAAGACACGCTGTTGTTGATTGCCTTGGGACTCTGTCACACTTGATCCCGCCCGCGTTCAATCTATTCCCCAAAACCAGAGGAATTCACACTTTCGGGAACACATGCTTTGGATTCGCGGGTTGAGTGGGAAATTATTCCTCGGGTCCTACCAGCGGCGCCAGTTGTCTTGCAGGCTGGTGTACTCCTCGAAGATGCGGCCGGTGAAGCCGAACGGGGTGTCCGCTGCGCCGGTTTCGGAAGTGATTTCACCGAAGGCCGAGAGCGTGCGGTGCAGGACGACGTCGGTTTGGTCCGTCGCGTCGTCGTACTCGACCACGTCGCGGACGATCTGCCCGCCGTCGCTGTCAACCTCCCGCCCGACCCACTGGTAAACGCTCACGCTGTCATCCGCGACATGCGTTCTGCGAATGCGGTTCCCCTCAATGTCGTACAGGTAATCATAAGTCCCATCACTCGCCAGCCGATTCTGATCCGAACGGACAGGTCATGCGTTGGCCTTTTGAAGATATGGAGGAAGAACGACGAACTACATCACAAGCTGCATCACCACATTGAACCTGTTGATGCTGAGGGTTTGATTCTCGCCGCCAACACATCGTCGCACATTAGCCGCGACGCTGATGGATGCCCGATACCCGCCGGTTGAATTTGGGGGAATTTGAATCTCATGCGCGACACGGCTGTCGCGCATCGGAAGTTGATGCGCGACAAAAC
>CALBTA010000341.1 GCA_937967755.1 uncultured Planctomycetaceae bacterium
TGAAGGATATGGTTCCCGTGCTGGAGCAAGTCGCCAAGCAAGGCAAGCCGCTGTTGATCGTCGCCGAAGATGTCGAAGGCGAAGCCCTCGCCACGCTGGTGATCAACCGTATGCGTGGTACGTTCACCTGTTGTGCCGTGAAGGCCCCGGGTTACGGCGACCGCCGCAAGGCGATGATGGAAGATATTGCCATCCTGACCGGCGGCACCGCTGTGTTTGAAGCCCTGGGCATGAAGCTGGAAAGCCTCGGCCTGGCCGAACTGGGCCGCGCGAAGAAGGTGATCGTCGACAAAGACAACACCACCATCATCGAAGGGGCCGGCAAGAGCGACGACATCAAAGCCCGCATCGATCAGCTTCGCCGCGAGATCGACAACAGCACCAGCGATTACGATCGCGAGAAGCTGGAAGAACGCCTGGCGAAGCTTTCCGGCGGCGTGGCGAAGGTCAACGTCGGTGCCGCCACCGAGAGCGAGATGAAAGAAAAGAAAGCCCGCGTCGAGGACGCACTGCACGCCACCCGGGCCGCGGTCGAAGAAGGCATCCTGCCCGGCGGCGGCGTCGCCATCCTGCGGGCGTCGGCCAAGGCCAGCCGCGACAGCCTGGAGCATGACGAGCAAGTCGGTTACGACATCGTCAAGCGCGCTTGCCGCGCCCCGCTGACCTGGATCAGCGAAAACGCCGGCCAAGACGGTGGCATCGTCTGCGAACGAGTCCTCGAAGCCAAAGGCAACGAAGGCTACAACGCCCTGACCCACACCTACGAAGACCTCGTCAAAGCCGGCGTGATCGACCCCACGAAGGTAACGCGAACCGCACTAGGCAACGCCGCCTCCGTCGCCACCCTGCTGCTAACCTCAGACGCCCTCATCGCCGAAGCGCCCGAGAAGGATAAGAAAAAGAGCGGCGGTCATGGTGGGGATTATGATATGTACTAGGAAGCGGTTAGCTGTTGGCTCTCAGCTTTCAGCAATCAGCCTTTTGGTGAAACGCATGACGGGGGACGATTTTTCGTCCCCCGTTTTTTGTCAGCCGCCTCACTTCGATTTCGAGGAGATTGAAAAATGGACAACAACGATCAGCACTTTTCACACGACGGCTTGGTAGAACGGGCACTGCAAATCGCCAACTTGCATGGCATAACCCTCAATGCGGCAAAAATTGATGGCCTAATCAATTGGTGTCGATTGCGTGCATCCGAAGGGTGGCAGTTGGGCGAGGTCCTGGACGAACAAATTGAACAATACTTACGTCTTACAATGTCTGCCGCGAAACATACCTAGGTGCACTGTAAAATCCATCGAGTGTTTCCAACTGCCACGTCAAACTGTCAAATTGCAATCAAGAGTGGCAGCATGGTTCTCGGTCAGTTGTTTCAGTTGACTACTTGATGCAGATTTAACTATGGGCATGATGGACTACTGCACGATTCACAAGCTGCCCATCTATATAACTCGTACGCGGCGGGACAAACTTTATGAAATGGCAAGGGAGGCCCTGCCTCACCTCGATCTACTGAAGGACGGAATCGACAGGTATTACGCGAAGCTCGATAACTTTGCGATGCGACACCTCGAAGAGGTCTTTAAAAAGGAGGGATCTTCCTTCGTTGCGGAATGGGTTGAGTTCAGCTCAGACACAGATAGTTTCGACATCATCAATGACCTAGATGGTCTTATCAGGAGCTTTGTCGACTACCACCGCTTAGACGGTGCGGGCGGGATTTCTGTGCTGGGCGGCAACACGATGCGAGTCGAAATCAAGCGGCTGCTGCGTGAGTCGTTCAGTGTTGATGTTTCGTACGACATATACGACATTGACAAGGTCGTAGGACGGCTCGATAACTTTGAGGTCGTGGGAAAGACTTCTGACAATGGAGCGCGAAAGACCGTGCTTCGGTTCGCAGAACGGCACATCAAATTTGATTTTAACTATACTGGTTCGGATTTCTGGTAAGTGACACAGGTACCGCACGGGTGCCGCTGCTTGCGGGCGGATCGGCATTGCACAATGTGAACCGCTTACCACGCCCGGAAGCAGTGCTGCGATCCGTACCAACTCCCTAGCGACGGTGGCCGGATACCCGCTTCCGTACTGCTTGAGAGCGTGGAGAGGTGGAAACGAGTTGAACGCGGCTTCGCTCTCAAGCAGTGGCACACGGTGACGCAACGGCATTGAACAAGATCGCTTCGCCGAAACCTGTCACTTTCGCACGGGTGCCTCTGCTTGAATGTTCATCACGTGTGCCACTGCTTGCGGGCGAATCGGGCTTGCAAGAATGCAAGTTGCTCACCACGCCCGGAAGCAGTGCCGCGGGTGGTGTCAGTTCCAATCGCGAAGGCAGTCCGATCCACACATCCGCACTGCTTGAGAGCATGGCACTGCGGGCACCAGTAGTACCCCGTTCCGCTCTCAAGCAGCGTCACTCGTTGGGCCTGATTGCTGCTTTGGAAACTGCCTATTTGTGGTTCGCAGCGTAGAATTGAGTCGGGCAATCGATCTTCTTTGGGAAGCATGGCATGAAAACGCAACTGAAAGCGACGGTCGTCGACGGCGGGCTCAAGCTGGATCAGCAAGTGCCGCTGCCGGATCACAGTCGGGTTCGAGTCGAGATTGCGCCGCTAGAGTACTCTCCATCCAGATTTCAGGATGCGCTCGCGGCTTGGAAGCAATTGAACAAGCAGCACCCGTTGCACCTGGGCGGAAGCCGATTCAACCGGGATGAATTGTATGATCGCGGTTGATACCAACGTGCTGGTCTATTCCGTTGACAGTCTGCTAGTGGCGGCGTGCATCGACGCTGAAGTCACGACTCTCTATTCGGAAGGCCTGTCCGACGGCACAACCTACGACAGCGTGATGGTCATCAACCCGTTCGCATAGCACCGGTCGAATCCGCCAACAGCCTCACGGATCAATCTCTGTCGTGAGCAGGACTTCGTTCTTACAGCGTTGGCTCGCGTGCCCCTGCTCGAATGCGCATCAGGTTTGCCACTGATTGCGGGCGACAGAAAAAAATCTGACAAGAGATTCGACAAATCTTCGCATCTGCAAGGAAAGTGTCCACGTTTCCAATGCCCGCGGAGGCTTTTCTGAAATGCAATTTCTGTCAGGCGTCACCCGAGACGTTGTGAAGCTTCAAGCGGCAGATCATTGCGAGCGTGGCTTTCTCTGCCTACACTGAGGGGGCGAATTGCTCGTCCATGTTGGAAGTGCTTGCATCGCTGGTGCGGGCCGCGGTCTTCAAAGCCGTTGGGACCTTCGTGAACCGTTGGTCCGGTGGGTTCGATTCCCATGCACTTCCGTTTCAAACCGACGCGTTCGATCTACGGCTCACTCACCGAGGTATAGCAAGCAGCCGCAACTTTTGCAGAACGAGGGGCGGGCGAGCATCACGTCGTTGACCATTTGCGGGGTCACGGCGACGTTGCAGTTGCCGCAGTTTTCGCCTTCGAGCGGGGCGAGGGCATCTTCGCCGTGGGCGCGGACGACCCGGTCGTACTCGCCCTTAAAATCACCCGGCAGTTGCGCTTCGGATGCCTTTAAGCGCTGTTCAAAACTCGCCAGATCTTCTTCGAGCGCCGCCTTCTCATCACTCACGCGAGCGGTGATTTTGTCTAACTCTTTCTGGCCGGCTTCGATGTCGGCTTCGACCTTCTTGACGGCCGCTTCGTGCTCTTCGATCTTGTCGAACATCTCCAAGATTTCGTCCGACAGCACGCTGTTGGCCATTTCGTCGGCGGCGATCTGTTCTTTTAGGGCCTGGAACTCTTTATTGCTCTTGGCCGCGTTCAACTTACCGCGCAAATCTTCGATGCGGGCTTCGTTGGTCTTCAGTTGCAACTGCCGCTCGTCGCAATTTGCCTTAGCCCGTTTGACGGTTTCCTTCGCTTGCTCCAGTTCTTCCTCCGACCGGGCAACGTTCGCCTGACCCGCTTTGATCTGGCGCGGCCCACGTTCCAACCGCCCGCGCAGGTCGGCCACGCGTTGGTGCAGATGGTGAAGTTCTCGCAAAGATTCGGGCGTGAGGCTCATACCGGTATTCTACGGCGAACCCCAAAATTAAAAAAGCCGCTGACCGAAAAGGCCAGCGGCTTTACTGTTTCGCTGTCGCGTTACGCCACGGCGACTTCCTTGAGGAACCCTTCAAGCTGGCCGCTGCGAACCGGGTGTTGCAGCTTGCTGACCGCCTTGGCTTCGATCTGGCGGACCCGTTCGCGGGTGACCTTGAAAATCCGCCCAACCTCTTCCAGGGTATAGGTATAGCCGTCGCCCAGCCCGTACCGCAGGCGGATGATTTCGCGCTCGCGGTAGGTCAGAGTCTTCAGAAGCTGTTCGATCTTGTCACGCAGAATGACGTTCGTGGCACAGCGGATCGGATTGTCGCTGCTGTGATCCTCAATGAATTCGCCGAAGGCGTTGTCCTCGCTTTCGCCGACCGGGCGGTCCAAACTCACTGGGTGGCGGCCGATGTCCATCACCCGTTCGACTTCCTCCAGCGGCAAATCGCTTCGCAACGCGATTTCGGCCATGGAAGGTTCGCGCTTCAACTCTTGCTGCAGCTTCTTTTGGATGTTGCGGAGCTTGCTGAGCACGTCGATCATGTGTACCGGAATGCGGATTGTCCGCGCCTGATCGGCAATCGCCCTCGTGATCGCCTGGCGGATCCACCAGGTGGCGTAGGTCGAGAACTTGTAGCCGCGGC
>CALBTA010000342.1 GCA_937967755.1 uncultured Planctomycetaceae bacterium
ACCACCAGCACCAGCCGGTGGCAGAAAGTGGTGGCAAGGGCCGGGAAGTATTGCTTCTTTGCGTCTTCGCGGCTTTGCGTGATTTCCACTGCCATCGAATCTCACGCAAATCCGCAAAGCCGCCAAGAAGTTGAAAGTGAGAGAACGGGAGTTAGCAACGAATCGCGTAGAACGGATCGTCGATCCGTTCGAGCAAGGTTCCACTATGCCTGGCTCCGGCTGACAAGCTGGCAGCTTGTCGCCACGGTGTTGAAAAAGCGGCCCCTCGGCAGAGGGAGGCGCGCTGAACAATTAAACATTTATTCAACAAAGTCAGGGGCCCCTTGGAACTCCGTCGCGCGCTGAATAAATGCCGGAATTTGTCAGCGCTATTAACTCGAAAGAGGGAGGTGAAAAAATGGGAATGGCGAATTGCGAATGGGCGAGAGTCGCCCTACAAGGCGTGCGCTTTACTTCGGCTGCCGCTGGCAGGAGAATGTCGCTGTTATTTGTTCGCTCACATTGGGAATCAATCATGCGTTATCTAATCATCGCGTGCGTATCGTTCGTCTTGTCGTCTACGTTCGGTGAAGCGGCTGACTTGCTGCGAATCGCCCCGTTCGAGGCCGACGTGACGCCGCCGTTGGGCAGCCCGTTGGCTTACGACCCGACGCGCGAGATCGAAACGCCGCTGACCGCGCGCGGCATCGTGTTGCTGGGTAGCGGTAAGCCGGTTGTGCTGTGTAGCGTCGATTGGATCGGCATTGCCGGCGGCGGGCGTGTAGCCTGGCGAACGGAACTTGCCGAAGCCGCGGGCACAACGGTTGATCGTGTGGCGCTGCACGCTGTCCACCAACACGATGCGCCGGAGTGCGACTTTTCGACGGAGTCGCTGCTCGCGCAACAGGGTTTGGGCGGGAAGAAGTACGACAACGCCTTCGCGCTGCGGGCGATAGGAAAAGTCGCCGACGGCGTGAAGAAGGCGCTGGAGCAGCCGCGGCAAGTTACGCACATCGGCATCGGTAAAGGGGAAGTGAAGATGGTCGCTTCCAATCGCCGAGTCATTGGAGACGACGGCAAAATCAAGTACTGGCGCGGCAGCACCACCGGCGACCCGAAGGCCCGTGCGGAGCCCGAAGGGTTGATCGATCCGGACGTGCGGTCGATCAGCTTTTTCGCAGGCGAGGAGCCGGTCGCCGTGTTGAGTTACTACGCGACGCACCCGATGAGCTACTACCGTACCGGCAAAGCCAACGCCGATTTCGTCGGTCTGGCCCGCGACGCCCGCGAGCAGGAAACAGGCGTGCCGCATATTTACTTCACCGGGGCCGCGGGCAACATCGCGGCCGGAAAGTACAACGACGGGGCACATGAGAACCGCCAGATCTTCGCCGACCGCCTGAAAGCCGGCATGGCATTGGCTTGGAAGGATACGAAGAAGCACGCGGTCTCTGCCGACGATGTCGCGTGGAAATCGAAGGGGGTCGCCCTTCCCCCTGCGAAGCACTTGAACGCGGACGAGCTTGTCACAACGCTGGAAAACAAAGAAGCAACCTTCGCCCAACGATTTCAAGCCGCCCGGGAACTGGCCTGGTTGAAGCACTGTGACGACGGCGGAAAAATTGACGTCGCATGCCTTCACATTGGCCCGGCCAGCATCGTTCACATGCCAGGCGAGTTGTTCATCGAATACCAACTGGCCGCGCAACAGATGCAGCCCGAACGGTTCGTCGCCCTGGCCGCCTACGGCGAATACTCAATGGGCTACATCGGCACGGAAGAGTCTTACCCACAAGGCGGCTACGAAGTAACCCGCGGAGCATCGCGGGTTGCGCCGGAAGTTGAGAAAGTGCTGATCAGCGCGCTGCGTGATATTACGGCGCAGTAGCGTAGGTGGTGGCAGCCATCCGCGTCCGTGTTCTGTCGTATGCGTCGAACGGGGTGCGCCTTTTACTTGCCGCTGATGAGCTGGATACGGTTGTCTTTGCGTTTAACTAATTGAGCCTCAGTTAAATCTGATCCCAACGACCCGACCACGCGAAGACGATAAACCCGGCAAGGAAAAATGCCCCCACAGTTGCCGGCCTCCACGAGACTTTAAACTCACGTGTTGGCGTGTCGCGGTCGTAGTCGTCAACAAGTTCCGTCACTTCTGGAATTTCGCTGGGATGGAAAACCAAGTAAACGTAAGACTGTTTTTCCGGAGGCAGTCGCTCTGCGTACCAAGAATAGCTAACCATCGCGAAGGACAGGTACGCAGTAACTCCGCCGAGGCACGCAACAATGAATGTAGCGTGCAGCAGGAAACCGCGGGAAGGTAGCGGCCAAATTCCGGCACGCCAACCAAATATGATCAACCCACCCAGAAATGCCCCTGCGGGCGCGAATGCCGGTGCCGACAAAAACCAGGCACTGTCAATTTCCGGATATCGATTGACCAGGAACCCAGTCATTGCGACAGTTATGATTGCACCTATTAGACTTGCGAGCACGGCGATCGCCAAAACTCTTCCCACCTTGCCTTCAGACGCCATTCTCGTAGGTGCTTCGAACTGATTTTTTCGCGTCATTCTGTTGCCTACCCAAACAACTCCATCACAGGCTTACCCGCGGTCAACGGCCGCGAGAATCCGGTGTTGTTTTCCGGCCCGTTGAGCGGAATGTCCAAAGCGTGGTAAATGGTGGCGGCCAGTTCTTCGGGGCGGATGGGGTTGGCGGTTGGGTATTCGCCATGTTTGTTGGACTTGCCGTAGACCTGCCCGCCGGCGATGCCGCAGCCGGCCATGATCGAGGAGAAGCACTTCGGCCAATGCTGACGGCCGGGTGGTTGTTGGGTGAGCACGTTCGGCGTGCGGCCGAACTCGCCCGTGACCACAACCAGCGTGTTGTCCAGCATGCCGCGCTCTTTCAGATCAATCAACAACGCCGACAGTGCCTGGTCGAGCCGCGGCAGGCAGAAGCCCATGCCGTAAGACCCGTTGCCGAAGGCGTTGCCCATGCCCATGTTGCCGCCGTGCATGTCCCAACTGCTGCTGGGCGGGCCATTCTTTTCGTGATCCGCCTGACCGGCCCAGCCGTTGACCGTGACGAACCGCACGCCCGCTTCGACCATCCGGCGGGCGAGCAACAAATTCTGACCCAACGGATGCCGGCCGTAACGATCGCGAATTTTTGCCGGCTCGCGATCCATCTTGAAGGCGTCACGACCCTCGGGCCGGGTCATGGCGTCGTAACCTTTTTCGCGCAGATCGGTCCAGTCCGCGCCCACGGAATCTTTAACGAGCGCATCACTTTCCATCACGCTCAACAGCCCACGCCGCTCGGCCAGGCGCTGCTCGTCACCCAGGTCATAGATTTGCGGCGGCCGGAAATCATCCATCGCAGGGTGATTCTTTTCCGAACCAACAAACACCGGCGCGTAAGCGGAACCAAGGTAGCCGCCGATACCGATGTTCGGCGCACAGAACACAGGCCGACCAACGCATTTTATCAACCAGGCGTTGGAAACAATGTTCCGCTTGCTCGGTTTGTGCTTGGCGACGATCGACCCGAGGTACGGTTGATCGTTCGTCACCCCCTGAGCGACCCGCTGGCTCGAATCGCCGCTGAGCAGGTTGTGCATCGCGTCGAAGTGATTGCTAATTCCGCCTGGGTGCGTCATCGAATTGATCAGCGTGAACTGGTCGGTCACCTTCGCCAGTTCGGAATGCATCTGGTTGATCCGCATCCCCGGGACTTTGGTGGCGATCGGTTTGTACGGCCCGCGAATCGAAAGCGGGGCATCGGGCTTCATGTCCCAAGTGTCGATATGGCTTGGCCCGCCGCAAAGCAACACAAAGATGCAAGACTTCTCAGCCGCGACCGCCTGGCCGCTGCCGTCCAACTTGTCGCTACCCATCACCACGCCCGGCATCCCCAAAGAAGCCGCGCCCATTCCAGCAGCGATCAAGGCTTGTCGCCGATTGAGTTCGAATTTGTTCATAGCGAGTCCTGGCCAGATTTCGAACAGTTTCTGTCTTCCGCAAAAGCTGAAACATTATAGCGGGCGGCTCATCAAAACACGACAGTTGTCTACAATACCCGTATGCCAGCCTCTATGGAAACGAGTGTCTTGCCGGAATTGGCCGCTTTTCATGAAGCGACGCGGCGTTGGTTGGATCAAGTGTTCACTGCCCCGACGCCGGCCCAAACACGAGCCTGGCCGGCCATCGCGCGGGGGGAAAATACGTTGCTGCTCGCCCCCACCGGGTCGGGCAAAACCCTGGCCGCGTTTTTGGTGGCGATTGATCGATTGATGTTCGGTGAGGTTGATTCACCTGATGGCGAACAGAGTGCAGGTGTGAAGACGCTCTACATCTCGCCGTTAAAAGCTTTGGGCGTGGACGTGGAGCGGAACCTTCGCGCCCCGTTGGCCGGCGTGCGGGCAGTTGCTGAACGAGACGGCTTCGACTACCACCTGCCGACCGTTGGCGTGCGCAGCGGCGATACGCCGGCGGACGAGCGCCGCCAACTCGCCCGGCGGCCACCGGAAATTCTGATCACCACGCCCGAGTCGTTGTACCTGATGCTGACCTCGCAGGCCCGGGAAATCTTACAAACTGTCGACACGGTCATCATCGACGAAATCCACTCGATGGTGCGAAGCAAACGCGGCGCGCATTTGTTCTTGTCGTTGGAGCGGTTGGAGCAACTGCGGCGATCATGTAGCGGAACTCGTGAGAGTTCCGGCGAATCCAACTCAGACTCCAGAAGTCTTACGACTTCTGCTACAAGAACCGAACCGCTGCAACGCATCGGACTGTCGGCAACGCAACGTCCGCTGGACGAAATCGCAAGACTGTTGGGCGGCGGTGAAGCAACAGCCGATGCAGGCAAACCGCCCGCGCCGCGACCGGTGACGATCGTGGAAGCGGGGCGTCGCAAGCAATTGGAATTGACGGTAGAGGTTCCGGTCGAAGACATGGCCCGCATCGCTGCCGAGATGCCGAATGTTGGCGACGCGTCGAAGCCTGTCACCATTGGTTCGATCTGGCCAGCGATTCACCCGCGGCTGGTCGAGTTGATTCGCGATCACCGCTCGACGATGATCTTCGTCAACAGCCGCCGCCTGGCGGAACGGCTTGCCCTGGCGATCAACGAACTTGCCGAGGAAGACATCGCCGCCGCCCATCACGGCAGCGTCGCCAAAGACAAACGGCTGGAAATCGAAGATCGGCTGAAGAGAGGGCAATTGCCAGCGATTGTCGCCACCAGTTCGCTGGAACTGGGCATCGACATGGGTGCGGTCGACCTGGTCATTCAAATCGAAGCCCCGCCATCGATCGCCTCGGGCGTCCAGCGAATCGGGCGGGCCGGCCACCAGGTCGGCGCGCCGTCGACGGGCGTGATCTTTCCGAAGTACCGTGGCGATTTGCTGGCATGCAGTGCTGCGGTCACGCGGATGCGGGATGGCCTGGTCGAAGAAACGTTCTACCCGCGCAACCCGTTGGACGTGTTGGCCCAACAGATTGTGGCGATGGTCGCGTTGGAACCGAAGGATGTGGACGAAGTCTACGCTACGGTGCGCAGCGCCGCCCCGTTCTTCGACTTGCCGCGCAGCGCGTTCGAAGACGTGTTGGACTTGCTTTCCGGCAAATACCCTTCCAGCGAGTTTTCCGAACTGCGCCCACGCATCACTTGGGATCGCGTCCGCGGTCAGCTTGCCCCACGGCGCGGGGCGCAGCGCTTGGCGGTGGCGAACGCCGGCACGATTCCCGATCGCGGACTGTACGGCGTGTTCCTGGTCGGCGAAGAAGGCCAGCCGGGTAGCCGCGTGGGCGAACTCGACGAGGAAATGGTCTTCGAGACCAACGTCGGCGACGTGTTCCTGTTGGGGGCTTCGTCGTGGCGGGCGATGGAAAT
>CALBTA010000343.1 GCA_937967755.1 uncultured Planctomycetaceae bacterium
CCCCGGGAATGTGCACACGTAAGGGTAGATTCCCGGCTTCGACGGGGCGTTGAATCGCAGCACGTGCACGCTCGACTTTCGCGTTGGCCCAATCATAGGGGTGTGCTGCAGAATGAGATCCTTCTTGTCGGCCGGAATGAAATCGCCGGCCGCGTTCTTGGGATCCTTCGCCATTTCATTCGCGGCGATGCCGACTTCCGAGAGCTTGCCCGGTTGCACGAACACCAGATTGTGGTCGGTCGCGTCGGGGTTGGTGAAAACGATCTTCACCGGCTGGCCCGTCTTCACGGCGAACTGCTTGATGGTGAACAGCATCCGCTCCGGGCGGCACGACATGCGCACCAGCTTGAGATTCGTTTGCGTATCGAACTCAGCTTCCTTCGCGGTCGGCGTTGGCTCCTTGAGGGCATTGCTCGCTCGCGATTTCTTCAGCAGCGCCTCGATCTTGTAGCGCGGGTTCCCTTCCCAGTGTCGCCGCAGCGTGTGAGAACCCAGCGAAGTGTTGATCGCATACGCCAGATGCCCGCCGCTGGGATATTTCGTGACGTCGAGCATCGCATCGAGGGCTTCTTTACTGCCGATGTAGCTGGCGGCGATGGCGGCTTCCATGCGGACCATCGGGTCGGCGTCGTTGGCCGCGGCGCGCAGCAAGCGAATCGCGTCCGGCAACGCCTCGTGCCAGTGGCGAAGTTGCTGCGTCGCTGCCGCGCGGGCGTTGTGATTCTCGCACGCCAGCAATTCGCGCAACAAATCTATGTTGGTTTCGTCAATCCAACGGTAGAGCCAGACCGCTTCGACCTGATGGTGGCGGAAACGCGGATCACGCCGCTTCAGTCCAGCAACCCACTCGTCAAGCGCCGCTTTGACTTCGCTGGCGTCGCGCTCACGCAACTCCCGCTTCGCCCAATAGCGATACCGATACTCCGGTCGCTTCAGCAAATCCAACAACTCTGCGATCGACGCCCCGTGAATTTTGGGCGGATCTTGCAGCTTCGCATCCTTGGGAACGATCCGCCAAATGCGTCCGCTATGGCGATCACGACGTTCATCCCGCAAAGAATATTGAGCATGGCCCTTGATCGGGTTGTACCAGTCGCAAACATACATCGCCCCGCGCGGTCCGTATCGCAGATCAACGGGAATGAAACTGAGATTCCTCGAGAATATAATGTCGCCGACATACTCCTCGTCGTAGCCGAATTCCGTTTCCTTCCACTTGTGAAATTCCACGCGGTTGGTCGGCTTGTAGCGCACCTTCACGAAGCCGCCTTGCATCTCCTTGGGCCAGGAAGCGAAATCGACAAACTCCTGACCGCAGGTGCCCGAGTACGCCCGCAGTCCCGCCGGTTTGGGGTGCTGCTGTGGGTATGGGGGATCGAGCGCATGAAACGCCGCCGCGAAGATCGGGTGGCTGGCGACGTGGCGACCCCAATCGTCGAACGTGACGCCCCAGGGGTTGGTGCTGTGGTACGTGCCGAAGCTGGTCAGGCGATGCTTGCGCGGCTCGAACCGAAACCACCCGCTGTTCGCCTGGCGAACCGGGCCATACGGCGTTTCGACCTGGCTGTGGTGGAAGATCGATTCGCGGAAAATCAAATCGCCATCGGGCGTCCAGGTGAAATCGTGCAAGGCGTGGTGCGAATCCTCCGTGCCGAAGCCGGTCAGCAGTTGCTTTCGCACATCGGCCTTGTCGTCGCCGTCGACGTCTTTCAGAAACGTCAAATGCGGCATCTCGGAAACGTAGACGCCGCCGTCGCCAAACTCGAACGATAGCGGAATGTGCAGGTTGTCGGCGAAGACGGTCGACTTATCGGCCCGCCCGTCGCCGTCGGTATCTTCCAAGATCACCAGCTTGTCGTCCGGTTCGTTGCCGGGGTAAACATGCGGATAGGTCGTCGAGCAACTAACCCACAGCCGGCCCTTGGCGTCCCACCGCATTTGTATCGGAGCGGCGATGTCGGGAAACTCTTCCTCGCCGGCGAACAGATTCACTTCAAAGCGCGGATCGATCTTGAACGCCTTAAGCTCATCCGCGGCCGACATCCACTTGTTCGCTCCGCGGTTTTCTTTTGTGGCTGGTAGCTCGGGCAGATTCGAATCGTCAACCGTATCGGCGCCTTCCGCGCCGGCCGCTTGAGACCAAATTCGCTCGTCGCGGTTGGCAGTCATGATATCGAAGTTCTGCATCGCGGGCAGAAAGTCGAGATACCCATAACTCTTGTTGCGGCCCCCGGTGTAATAGAACGTGTTGACCGGCCGATAGCGGCGGAAGTATTGGTTGTTCTTGTCAACGACCGTCTTGCGAATGGCATCGTTCAGTTTCGGCGGCTTTTCGGCGAAGACTTTCTCAAACAGAGTGTCGGCGAAGACATCGTAACCCTCTTGGTTCAAACGCGAGCCGTTGATCGTGATGTCGTGATCGGTACTCGCCCCCGCTTCGAGCGTGGCGTCATAAACATTCGCGAAGCCAACTTTCTGCTTCGCCGCCACGATGCTAACGACTCCGGTGTACGCTCGGATGCGCCGGTTGTTCATGTCGGCAGCCGCCACCCCTGCCACATTCTCGTTGGCGATGGGTGAGACCAGAATGATTAGCGGCGCGGTCTTGCCGTTGAACGCCTTGGTCTTCAAACGTTCGATGAGCGCCGTCAGCTTCGCGTCGAACACATCGATATTCTCCTCGCCGGCGAACGATTCGTTGAAACCAAAGGCCGCGAAGATGACGTCGATCTTTTCGTGCGTCAGGTGCTGCTCGACATCGGCGAAGTTTGCTGGCCGGGGTTGCAAGTCAACTTCATCGGCCGACCAGGCCAGGTTGCGGACGACCAACTTGTGTTGCGGAAAACGCTGATGCAGCAATGTTTCGAATTGTCCAAAGAACTGCGAACGCTCAAGCAGCGTATTGCCGATCAACGCGATGCGATCACCCTCGTTCAACTTCAAAGGCAACGCCGTCTCCACAGCCGCAGCATCGCCAGCCCGCGGTGCGGTTTTCGCATAGATCGCGTACTTCCCAAAGTCAGGATCCTCAGGCGGATCCGCTTTGCCAGAGGGTCTGTTCTTGGCATCCGCCCGGTTCTGATTGTTCTTGGGCTTGGGTTTTTTGTCGCGTTGATTCGCCGACGCCGAATCGGAAGCCGGCGGAAAGAAGTGACCCGCGGAAAACAATATCGCCAGGGCGCAAAGGAGTGAAATGGGCAAACGCAGCCAACGTCTTGAACTTACTTGTTGCGAATTCATGCGTGAAACCTAAAAGCGAATAGGTGAAAATCGGTGTCGACGTTCCATTATCTTTACGCCGCACGGCAAGTGAAGTGGACGAACGTATTTCGCGGCGGTCAATTGTGTGGGTGATTATGTTAGAATGCTTTTTTTTCAGTTTCACCGACGAGCGATCACCATGATGGCCTTTAGATTACTGGTGTGCGGCTTCGCGATCAGCGCAATTCTGCTGGATTTCCACCCAGCCATCGCGAGCGAACCGCTCCAAGTCAGCGTCGATTTTCCCAGCGGCTCCGGCGAAGTGCTTGCTATCGATCAAGAGAAGCGTGCAATCGCCATTCGGCCAACGCCGCATGTCGATCGCGGTTGGGCCTGTTGGTGGTACGTGAAGATCGATGGCATCGAAGCAGGGCAAGTTATCAAACTGACCGTCGGCGATGCCCCTTGGGCGACACCGGACCGGGTGGCGTTCAGTACCGACAACGAAACCTGGTCGCAAACAGAACCGGGCACGCGCCAAGGGCGAACCATCACCTATCGTCACAAGGTAGACGCCGGCAGTTGCTGGTTCGCATGGGGACCGCCGTTCACGCCCGCCGATGCGCAGCAGTTGGTCGACAGCGCGGCGAAGGAATCGCCGCATGCGGAAAGTTTTCAACTCTGCCGCACCCGCGCCGGGCGTGCAGTTCCCGCTTTGCATGTGCGCGAGGACAATCCCGATCTCCCTGACGGCCAACGCCACGGCATTTGGATCCAGGCCCGACAGCACGCGTGGGAGTCAGGCAGCAGTTGGGTTGCGCAAGGGTTCGTGCGCTGGTTGACGAGCGATGACGATCGGGCCGTTTTGTTGCGGCGATCGGCGGATATCTACATCGTGCCGATCATGGATGTGGACAACGTCTTCGTCGGCGCCGGTGGAAAGAACCAAAAACCGCACGACCACAACCGCGACTGGAGCGATCAGCCGCACTGGAACGCGGTCCGCGAAGCCCAACGCCGCATCTCCGCGCTCAATGCCGAAGATCGCTTCGATCTATTCATCGACCTACACAACCCAGGTGCCGGGTCGAAAGCACCGTTCTTCTACATCGCCCCGCGAAAACTGCTCGCCGAAGCCGGCAAGCAAAACCTGGATCGCTTTCTGGCCAGCGCACGCCTCGACATGACTGGCCCGCTGGCGTTCAAAGGGCACACGCAGGAATCAGGCGAAAACTATGACCGCAAGTGGCGGCGGATCAGCAAGAACTGGGTGACGTTCAACACGAGCGACCACGTTGTTTCGGTCACGCTGGAAACCGCTTGGAACACGCCCCACAGCACGCCCGAAGGCTATCAGCGCGTCGGCAGCGACCTCGGCCGGGCGATCGAGCGCTACTTCCGCACGGAAGCTGCCGCGGAATAAGTTGCCGCCCTCTGCCGCATATCAAATCCGGCGGCTATATTCACAACTTCAATGAAACTGAAGCTTCTTCCGACGGATCGGCAACTGTGCGAATACTATTGACGAATGACGATGGCATCTACGCCCCTGGGTTGGCGGCACTTGAAACGCAATTGGCGAAACTCGGTGAGGTTCGCGTGGTCGCGCCGGCGACTGAGCAAAGCGGCGTCGGCCATTCGATCACGTTCCTCAGCCCGCTGGTTTGCAAGGAAGTTTACGATGGCGACCGCCGGCGGGGGTGGGTGGTCAGAGAGACGCGTACGGATTGTGTGAAGATCGGCCTGTTCGAGTTCTTCGACGAACCGCCCGACTTGGTCGTTAGCGGAATCAATGGCGGCTTGAACGCGGGCATTAACGTGCTGTACAGCGGCACGGTGGCGGCGGCTATCGAAGGTGCGTTCTTCGGCGTCACGAGCGTGGCGGTCTCGTTGGAATTCGACGACCACGCCAACCATGTGAAGGCTGCCGAAATTGCCGGTGACGTGATCGAGCAGATCTTGCAGAACAAGTCACCGGAGCCGCAGCTTTACAATTTGAACATTCCGACTGCCGCGATCGCCGGTGGGGCTGAGGTGCGGGTCGTTCCAATGGGCGTTGCCCGTTATGGAGAGCATTTCATCAAGCGGACCGACCCGCGGGGACGCCCGTACTTCTGGGCCACTAATGACCCGCCACCGCCCAAGAGCGAGCAGGAAACCGACCTGACCGCGTTGGAAGAGGGCCACATTACCCTGACGCCGCTGTCTTATGACATGACGCAGCGGCCCGTGATGGAAAAGATGCGCCAGTGGGATATAAAGGTGACGAGGTGAGAGGGTGGAATCTCTTCGCAAAGGAACAGAACGATGAAGACTTTCTGGACGTTGGGAATTGCGGTGATCGCTGCTTGCCTATTGGCTGGCTGTGAAGAGGCCCCGCCGGCGAACACTGCTTCGACCGATGGCTCGACAAACGTTGGCCTCGCCGCGCCGCCGCCAGCGGATGCGGACGCGGTTGAACAACCCGCGCCGACAGATGTTGCCAACACCGACGGCACATCTACAACCCTCGACTCAACACCCGCGGCCGATGAAAACACCGAAGCGGTCGTTGCGGAAGTCGGCTTCGGAGCGAAGGGGCACTACGACAGCAACAACTATATCGCCGTCGCCGTCAGTTCGCAGTTTCGCGTTCAGGAGCAACTGACCCTACTGACCATCAAACGGGCGATGCAGTCGTACAAGGCGTTGCACGACCGTTACCCTGAAACGCAAGAGGAATTTTTCGACGAAATCATCAAGGAAAACGGCATTTCGCTGCCCCAGTTGCCAGAGGGAGAGAAGTTCCTGTATGATCCTGAACTTGCCAAGGAAACCCGGGGCGTCGATTCGTTGAGAATCCTACGACCCAAACAACAGTAACAACCGGAAATCGTTGGGCCCGTTCCTCGGAATCGCAAGCCGCGAAATTATAATGAGAGTCCTGCCGGTCGCTTGTAGGCCGGCTCGGTGAGTGAGAAAGCAACTCCATCGGATACGAGCGCAAGATGCGCTTTCAAAACGCGCTCCAAGATGGGGCGCTACTTTTGCTTCTCCCCAACAGGCTTCTCATGATTGCGATTCGAATTCTCTCTGCGTTCGCCTCCGTTGCAATTTTCGTTGGCGGCAACGTAACTTCCGGGGCCGACTGGTTCTTCATGCCGTCGACCTATTCGCACAGCCCGGTTACGGGCCATCGCGTTACGCAGTATGCGCCGATTCCGCCGGTCATTGTTTATCAGCGCCCCGACTACACCCGCAGCGGCTACCGGCAAACGCGCAGCACGATTCGCGCCGGCGGCTCACAAGATCATTACCACGTGGTCGAACAGTTTGGCAACGACGTGCGGCCCTACGGCGAATGGCTCTACCCCAACCGGCCTTACGCTGTCCCGTACGACATCTGGGGCCCTCCCTTCGGCGGTGTCAACGGAGAGCATTATTCCGACGGATACCGAAGCCGCGACCCGCGCGCCCGTTTCGACCGCCGCGCCTACGATCCCCGCCTGCGGGACGACCGCTACTTCGCTGACGAGTACGATCGCCGCTTGCGATCCGGGCGAGACGATCACTACGACGACCGCCGCGTCGATTCCCGCCACCGCGACTACCAGCGCTACAACGGCCTGTTCGACGGCCGCGGCATTCCCGGCGACGATGAGCACTATCTCGATCCGTGATCCGCGAAAACTGCGGTTTAGGCTCCAGCATGAAGCCAGTCCGCTTCGCCTGCAAAGCGACGGCTACGCGGCACTGGCTTCCAGTTCCCGTTGCACTTGATTTCGGCCGCGGTTTTTTGATTTGTAGAGGGCTTCGTCAGCGCGGGCGTAGATCAGTTCGGTCGTATCGCCGGCCCGCCCAGTGGCGACGCCGATGCTTAGTCCAACTGAAATCTGGTTACCGCCCTGAGACATGTGGGCGCTCTCTTCGGTCACTTTGGCGTGAATGCGTTCGGCGACTTCGAAGCCGACCTCCATTTCGGTATGCGGCATGATCACGCCAAACTCGTCCCCACCCAAGCGAGCGACAAAGTCACCTTCGCGCACCACCCCTCGCATGGCATCGCCGAGCATTTCCAGCACGCGGTCACCCGCCTGGTGGCCGTGCGAATCGTTGATGCGTTTGAAGTGGTCAACGTCAATCAAAACCAGTACGAAGGGAGTTTCCTCACGCTGGTGCAGGCCGACGCTAACGTGCAGCTTCTCGTCAAACGCCTTACGGTTGGCGACGCCGGTTAGGCTGTCGGTGCGGGCTTCGCGGCGGGCGGTGTCG
>CALBTA010000344.1 GCA_937967755.1 uncultured Planctomycetaceae bacterium
AGAAGACTCGTTTCCCGATTATCTGGAAGTGACCCACCGGCACGCGCACGCTGGCACTATCGCCTGCGTTAGCCACAAGACGGCCCCAGCCTTCAGTGTCCAGTACCACCCCGAAGCATCATCCGGTCCGCACGACAGCCAATATCTGTTTGCGAAATTCCGCGAGATGATGTCCGTGTAGGAACCGAGGGTGCAGCACGGATTGTCAATCCGTGCAAAGTCGTTCTGAACACGGCCGCGCAACCGACAATCTTGCTTCGATCGCTACGTTCGAAAGTCCTCATACGTTTGTAATCGCGCCGGATAGAAATCCGAGAACGTTTCGACGGCCTTGGAAGAACGTCGTACCCGCTCCCCTAAAATCGCCGACTTAGGCCGAAAGTGTAATGTACAGTTCAGCATGGCTTTATACCCATCTTGGGCGGTGTCATGGCTGTGCAAACTTTGGAAAAACCTGCCAGCGCGTCAGGCGATCTGATTCGCGTTCCCGTTTCGGCGATCGTGCCCGAGCGTGTGATCGGCGTGCCGCTATACGTGGCCGACAAGACTCAAGCCTGCGGTCACCGGCTCTACCGCGGTTCGGAGTTTCCGATCACTCGGAAGGACCTGGAAAAACTAGCCGACGCAGGCGTTTCGCATTTGCTAATCGATTCCGACGATCGCAAAACGTTTCAGGGCCATCTGCGAGACGGGCTGGCCGACACCATCGCCGACGGAGACCTGAAGGACAAGCAGCGCTTCTCGGTGTTGAACCAGGTCGTCCGCGACACCCTCGGCGATTGCTTCGCCGCAGGGGATGACGATAAGACGCTCATCGAAACCAAAGAGATGGGCCGCCATACCGTCGATCTAATCAGCCGACAGGACGTGGTGGCGACGGGTCTTTCCGATGTGCTGTGCCACGACTATCACACCTTTACGCACTCGACGAACGTCGCGTTCTACTGTGTGCTGCTCGCCCAAGGGTTGGGGATTTCCGACCACGCAGAACTGGAAGCCATCGCCGTTGCTGGCTTCTTGCACGACCTCGGCAAGCTCGATATCGCTGATGACATTCTGACCAAACCCGGCAAGTTAAACGACGAAGAGTTTGCCACGATTCAGCGCCACCCCACGGTTGGTTTTCGCCGGCTGTGCAACCGAGAAGATCTTTCGCTGGGCCAATTGATGATGGTTTACCAGCACCACGAGCGGATCAACGGCAAGGGTTACCCAGTCGGCGTGGCGGGCGAAGAGATTCACTATTGGGCGAGAATCTGCGCGGTCGCCGATGTATTCGAAGCGCTGACCAGCACCCGGCCGTATCGCAAGGGCATGCCTTGGTCGGAGGCTTACGAGATTATGGACCGCGGCGACGGCACGCACTTTGACAAGGACATATACGCATGTTGGAAGTCGATACAAAAGAGCCGGTAGTCGCCGGTGCTCACGCGAGCGAAGTTTCAGTGCCGGACGACTGGACCGACTACTACGACCGCACCGGCCCGTTGCAATCGATCGATGGCGACGGGCGCCGCTTCGCCCGCATGTACTTCCGCACACCTGTGACCATTCGCATGGTCGACACGCTACCCGCAGTTACCCGCGGCCGAGAACCGATTAGCGCCGTGGGAAAGGACATTTCCCGCGGCGGGATATCGTTCCTCAGCTCGCAACAGCTCTACCCCGGGGAACTGGGCGAGATCTGCCTGGCCGACCGCTGGCAGCGGTTCGAAGTACTGCGCTGCCGCAAGCACGGCCCGGCTTGCTATGAAATCGGCGCGGAATACGCCAGGGAGTCGGCGTAAAGGTAGGTCGGGGTTGTAACCCGACCCGGTAGCCCTTCTGCGCGGAAGAACAATAGGCGTGCGATCACGCCCCAGCTTTCAACTCCGCCAGGTGCTGCGCCGTGCCGACCAGCCGGTCCCAATTTTCGTGGATGTATTCCGGTGGGCCGCCGATTTGGGCGACAACCTGCGCGACCTGTTCGGTCGGCACCATTTCAATCGCATCCCACGGGCAGACCAGCAACTCGTAAGGGTTGGATTTCTTCTGCGGAATATGAACGCAAACTTCACAGCCGACGCAGCGTTCCAAATCGATCTCGCACCACGACTGGCTGCCCTTGACGCCGTGGCCGAACGAAATCATCTCAATACAATCAACCGGGCAAACCTCCAGGCACGACTCGCACCCGGTGCAATTATCGGCATTGATCACCGCCAATTCCTTAGGCAGCTTCTTACGTGGTCCCTTTTTCGCCATGAAATATCGCTCGCGGCTCTTGCAAATGCGTGTTGAGAATTCGGTTGAGGTATAGCAGCGCAGGCTCGCCTCGCTCTCGCTAACATCTACTCCAAGTATAAACAGTCACCCCGAAGCAGCCAACCGCGGCAGGCGGTCGAAAAGAGCGGTAGAACGATTTCCAACACTCCCGTCGGCAGCTGAAAGTAAACTATAGGCAGCTTAACGACGCATAGTCTTGCCGGCTTGGTTCTCACTACAATTCCGCAAGTCTCTTCATTCGGGCGTAGCATGGGAAAGACGAATGAACAAGGCAACGGCTTTCGGCGCGCGAAGATTCCGGTATTGGCTCAGGCGTGTGGTGTTCTATTGGGGCTTGCATCCACTCTGCTTTTTCTCGCACTACTTGGCGTGCGGATCGACACGCCTGCGGACCGTGAGCAAATCTGGGTGTTAGACGCGATGTTAGGGCTCATGCTTGGTTGCGCGGTTGCTCTTATGGTTGCCCGGGTAGTACGCCCATCCTTTACCATTGCGGCGGCAATTTTCGCCTGCGTTCTCTCATTTGGGCTGTTGATCCTTTGGCACGAACGTCAGTTGCAAATCCGCTGGACAACTCCGAAGCATGTGCTAGCGCTCAATCAACTAACGATTGTCCGCAACGCTATGCATGACCATGCGAGGGATTGCGGTTCGTTTCCGCCTCCGGCCAACGGCCTTGTAGGTTTAGTCGTAGACAGAGGCGAAATTGGGTGGGCGGGTCCCTACCTTGAGGAAAGTGTTCTTATTGACCCTTGGGGCCGTTCGATTCGGTACTACGCGAGCGTAGACTGGGCGGAAATTTGGTCAGTAGGCCCAGATGGCCGAGACGGAACAAAGGATGACATCCGAGTGCGCCTAAAACCTTCGCCTAACAGCGGCGACCGGGCTAACGTTCAAGCTCCCGAGTGAGACAATTGGTTAAGAGGAAAAAGTGATTCCTTGTCCGACGCCACCGGAATCGCCGAGTTTCGTCCTTACCCACGCGGGCCGGGCTATTCACTGCAGGCCCTCCTGAGCGTGAGTTTCGGCTAAGGCCGCCCCGGAAGTTAGTAACCCGGTGCGTCAGGACCATAGTTTCGGCAATGATATCGCCACGTAGGCTCAAAAGCAGATTCAACAGATCTGAGTGGCGTTTGCTGTGAAGTCTCAAAAGCTTTCATAGTCTGTCAGAAAAAGTGCACCGGTCGCTTGACAAATAGTATACATGCAATCAATTCGATGCGTGGTTACGCCGGTATTTCTAGCCTTTCGACTAGTAGCAAATTAAATTGCATTTTCGCGTGTCCGGACACAGGGGTCCGTACACGCCGCCCGAGCAACAAGGTGGACAGTCTCGGCGAGACCGACTTTCAAAAGCCACGCGGACTCTTGACGGAAACATTTCGACCATCCACAGGCAACGGAACGTTCAACATGGTCCACTGAATTCGACGGCTTCACTTTCATAAGATTCACCTGCTGCGAACGTTGACCTTCTAAGCGATAAGTTGTTTGATGACTTCGCCGTGGACGTCGGTCAGGCGGAAGTCGCGGCCGGCGTAGCGGTAGGTGAGTTGGGTGTGATCGAAGCCTAGCAGTTGCAGCATGGTGGCGTGCAGGTCGTGGACATGGACACGGTTTTCGACCGCCTTGAAGCCGAAGTCGTCGGTCGCCCCGTAGGCCTGGCCACCCTTCACCCCGCCGCCGGCCAGCCAGCAGGTGAAGCCCCAGTGGTTGTGGTCGCGGCCGTTGACCTTGCCGGCGTTGGCCCCGGCTTGGGGCAGTTCGACGGTGGGCGTGCGGCCGAACTCTCCACCCCACAGGATGAGCGTTTCGTCGAATAGCCCCAGGCGCTTCAAGTCGCCAATCAGCGCGGCGATGGCCTTGTCGCACTGGCCAGCGAGGCGGCGGTGGTTGGCCGCGATGTCGTCGTGGTTGTCCCACGGTTGGCCAGCGCCGTGCCAGACTTGCACGAAGCGGACGCCCCGTTCGACCAACCGGCGGGCGATGAGGATTTGCCGCGCCTGTGTGCCCGGCCCGTAGGCGTCGAGGATGTTCTTGGGTTCCTTGGAAACATCGAACGCGTCGGCCGCGTCCATTTGCATGCGGTAGGCCAGTTCGAACGACTGGATGCGGCTCTCCAGCGCCGCATCGTGCGGGCGCTGCGAAAGGTGTTGGCCGTTGAGCTTCGCTAACAGATCAAGTTGACGCCGCTGCGAGTCTCTTGAGAGATGATCGTTCTTGATGTTCTCCAACAGCTTGTCAATTTGCGTGTGCTGGCTGTTGATGTAGGTTCCCTGAAACACGCCGGGCAAAAACGCGCACTGCCAGTTTTGGGTCTCCTTGATCGGGTAGCCGCCCGGGCACATGGCGACGAAGCCGGGTAGGTTCTGATTTTCCGTCCCCAGCCCGTAGGTCACCCACGACCCCATGCTGGGCCGCACAACTTGCGATGCACCGGTGTTCATCAACGCCAGCGACGGCTCGTGGTTGGGCACGTCGGCGTGCATGGAACGGATGACCGCGATGTCGTCGATGTGCTGCGCGGTGTGCTGAAAGATTTCGCTGACTTCCAATCCGCTTTCGCCGTACTTCTGAAACTTGTAGGGCGAACGGAACGCTGTGCCGGTCTTGCGTTCGGTACGCAGGTTCTCCATTGGCAGTGCCTTGCCGTGCTGTTTGGTCAGTTCCGGCTTGGGGTCGAACGTATCAACGTGGCTTGGCCCGCCGTTCATGAACAGATGAATGACATGATTCGCCTTGGCGGGAAAATGCGGCTGCCGGGCGGCCAACGGGTTCTCGCCCCCGCGAAGCTCATCCGCACAAACACCAGCCAGCCCGAGCATGCCCAAGCCCGTGCCGATGCGGGCGAGCATTTGGCGGCGGTCAATTCCGCCTACGGCTGCGGTATTCCTAGTTGTGTGCATATTCGTCGCGCGGTGCGCTTCACTATTTCTCGGTGGCGAGGTACTGCTGTCCTATTTCCATTCGACGGATTCTCCCAGATGGAATGCGACCCGCCTTCTCTCAGAAATCGACACCCATGCTTGCGCAAATGGGCGAGGAGTTCACGGCGTTTCATGGGCCAACCGGTTCCGGCACGATGTTCACCCTGGAACTCGCCGTGAGCAGTAAATGAATTGGTTCCTCAACGTCGGATTCGGTATCGGTGGCCGAGGTATCGGGAACGGGCAGCGCGGCGCCGCACTGCAGTTGTGTCTCAGCCATGTCGACCAGCGCACCGGCCAGGTTCTCTCGAGCTTGCTCGATCGATTGGCCACACGAAATGGCCCCTGGGAAATCAAGGACTTCGGCGTGTACGCCGTCGTCGCAGTATTTGTATGCTGCTCTGTAGGTGATCATGTTCGATCTTTCTCTGGGGCACTCCGCACACATCAATTATACCGCAGGGTGCGTTCAATCCACAAACATAAACTCGTTGGTCAGCAGCAGCAGTTGGGCGTATTGTTGCCAGGGGTTGAGCTTGTCGGCGGGTTGTTTGTTTTCGTCCGCGGCGGCTATGAATTGCTGGCCCGCGGATAGTTCTAGGTCGGTCGGGTTTCGTGTGAATAGAAGTTGGTACAGCGCCGTAACGCGGGCCGGCGCTTCCGCTGCTTGTGCAATCTCCTGTCGTGCAACGACCGCCTTGGCCTGTTCGATCACGAACGGAGAGTTCATCAGAAACAACGCCTGTTGCGGAACAGTTGTGTTTGGCCGCCGTTCGGCAGATTGGTCGGGGCTGGCGAAATCAAACGCCCGCAACAGGTTGGGCAGTTCCTGCCGGTCAATGAACGCATACGTTCCGCGCCGGCGGTTGCCAATGTCCTTAAAGATATCGACCGGTCGCCCGTACATGGTCGCGTCGATTCGGCCGGCGACGGTCAACATCGCATCGCGCAGCGGCTCGAACTCCAACCGGCGGCGATTCATGCGGCTGAGCAACTTGTTCTCCGGATCAGTTTTGTAGGATGGATCGTTGATCCGTTCTACAAAGCCTGACGATTGGCGATAGGTTGCCGAGAGCATGATCTCGCGGTGCAGCAGTTTCAACGACCACCCACTTTCAATCAATTGCGATGCGAGATAGTCGAGCACTTCCAATTGCGCAGGCGGCTGGCTGCGCATACCGAAATCGCTTGGCGAATCGACCAGCGGCTGTCCGAAGTGGTGCATCCAAACTCGGTTCACCATCACCCGGGCGGTCAACGGGTTGGCGGGATCGACAATCGCCTGGGCCAGTTCCAACCGCCCGCTGCCGTTGGTGAAAGGCTTTCGCCCATCGCCGGCGACGACGCGGAGGAATTGCCTTGGAACATGATCGCCGCGGCGGTGGTGGTTGCCGCGAATGAAAACACGCGGGTTGAATGGTTGCGGTTTGTCGGTGACAGACATCGCCCGGGCCGGAGCGTCCGGCGAATTGGCCGTATGGGAATGGATGTTCTTTTCCAGACTCGTGTACTGGTTGCGG
This sequence comes from uncultured Planctomycetaceae bacterium, assembly GCA_937967755.1. Classification (GTDB taxonomy): domain Bacteria; phylum Planctomycetota; class Planctomycetia; order Pirellulales; family Pirellulaceae; genus CALBTA01. Next base: position 6,713 of record CALBTA010000344.1, read on the forward strand.
TCAGCACGGATCAGGTAGCCGCGCAACTGATCCTTTGGAACGTTTGTTGGCGAGCCATCGGCCAACAGCTCCGCCAGCAACTGACGCTGTGGCAGCGAAAGCTTTTCCTTCGCCGCTTCGTCCCCGCCAGCTTGCCGCCACAGCTCATAGACTTCCCGCAACAACTGCCCGTAAACGCGGCCGACATCCTCTTTGCCGGCGGGTGGAGAATTGACGAACGCGTCGCGAACCAGCGGGTGAATCTTGTCGTCGGGAAGCGATTTCCACGTTGCGATCTTCGCCGCGGCTTCTTCTTGAAACTTCTCATCCAAAATTAAAACCAGCGGCATCGCCTTCCAAATGGCGCTGTCCTCACCCGCGTTGTCGAGCAAGTACTGCCGCCAGCTCGTCACCAACGCCGGCTTCAATTCATCCGGATTGAGCGAAAGGAACGGAAACTTTGCCAACAGCCCCTCGGGTTTTCTTGTGGTCGCACGTACGAGGTAATCGGTGACGTTTTGCCGGGCGCTGTGCAGCAGTTCGGCATGCTTGGCGTTGACGAAGTTATCGAACGCCCCCTGCCTCTTGTCCAATTCCGCTTTGTACTTTTCATAGCCGGCCGATTCCTCAGGCGAGGCGATCAGCGGCCGGTCTTTCGGTTCGGTCGTGCTGGCGAAAACTCCGTACAGAGAGTAGTAGTCTTCCGTCGCGATGGCGTCGTACTTGTGGTCGTGGCAGCGGGCGCATGCGACCGTCAGACCGAGAAAGCCGCGCGTGACGACATCAATCTGATCGTCGATATCGTCGTGGTCGTTATTGAACCGGCGGCCGACCGTGAGCAATCCCAATGCCGCGTGCTGCGCCGCCGGGTTGCCGTCAATGTGATCTGCCGCGATCTGTTGCACGACGAATTCGTCGTAGGGCATATCGGCGTTGAGCGAGCGAATGACCCAGTCGCGGTATGTGTAGGCGAAGGGGAACTTGCGCTCGCGGCCAAACGCGTACCCCTTTGTATCCGCGTAACGGGCAACGTCCAGCCAGTGCCGGCCCCAACGTTCGCCGTAAGCGGGTGATGCCAGCAGGCGATCGATTAGGCGTTCGTAAGCATCTGGCGAGTCGTCGGACGCGAACGCGGCGACCTCTTCCGCGGAAGGGGGTAGGCCCAGCAAGTCAAACTTCGCCCGGCGAAAGAGCGTCCGGCGGTCGGCAGCGGGCGACGGAGACAAATCTTGTGCTTCCAACTTCGCCAGCACGTAAACATCAATCGCGTTGGTCGGCCAATCTTGCTGTTGAACCGACGGCAATGCCCGCCGGTCAATCGGCTGAAGCGACCACAAGTTCTCGCGAGCGTACCGGTAAAGTTCGTCGCCAGTGCGCTTGGCTGATTTCTCGGAAGCATCGCCGCCGGCCGGCCAAGGAAGCCCTAGTTCCACCCAACGAGTGAGTACTGAAATTTCCTCGTCGGGCAATTTGCCCTTGGGCGGCATTTCAATGTCGCCGCCGTAGCGAATTGCCGCGATGAGTTTGCTCTTTTCTGGTTCGCCAGCAACCACAATCGGCCCGTCGTCGCTGCCCGACAACACGCTCGCCCGCGAGTCTAGCCGTAGGCCGAATTCCTGCTTCGCCTCGCCGTGGCAGCTTTGACAACGCGCAACAAGGATGGGCCGCACTTGTTTCTCAAAGAATTCGGCATGCTCCGCCGCGCTCTCTTCACTCCAAGCCACCGAAGCCGAAAAAACGACCGCGAAGGTGCAGAGAAGAGTGCGGGGCGGGCAAATCATCGGGCGGGGCTCGCGAAGCGATTGGCGTAGGGCGGATTGGCCCGTCAGGGTAATCCGCGCACGGGCCGCGAGGACGATTTTATTATAGCGAACACCGAGTAGGCCGGGCACTCTTGCCCGGCCAAAAAGCATTGTATCGATAGCCGGGCAAGAGTGCCCGGCCTACGAGATTGCCTACTTAATCGGTGCCCGGTTCCACAGTGCATACCACGGCAGGTAGTATTGCGGTGACCAGGCGATGCTTTTGTTGTGAACCAACACCCCGTCGGCGAAGAAATTGTGCGGCCCGTCAACCGCCACGTCGAACAGTTCCACCTGCCCGGCTTCGGTTCGCACTGAAGTGACTTCGATGAGCTGGTTCCCTTCGCCGAATAGGAAGTCGCCGACTCGAACTTCGGCTGCCGCCATCCAATCTGCCTTGCCGTCGCGCTTCACCAGCAGTGGGTGATCGGGGCTGGTTCGCAGATCGTCGTTGATGCGAATCGTTTCGTCGCTGGTCGATTGGAAGACCGCCAGCACGTTCACCGCCACGACTTGCTCACGCTGGCGATCGAACGCCCAAACGAGTGCCCCGCTGCGCAGTTGCTCAACCGCAACTTTACCATCGGGTGTAGAAATCTTTGTTCCTTCGGCAACACAGAAACCTTTCCGCCAACGGGCGATGGTCTTTGGCTTGCCGTCGGGGCTCATCGCAACTTCGTACTGCCAGTAGCCTCGGCCGCCGCCGATGCGCGGGGCGTCGGGAGGAAGCGGAGGCAAATCGGCCCGCACGCGGATCACACGGTTGCCATCCTTGTCGACGATGGGGATGCTCTCGACCGCTTTCACTGTGAGGTTGTCTTTTTCAATGTCGGCGTGACCTTGGACCGCTTCGACGGCAGCCTCCGCCAATTCGTCCAGCGTCTGCGTTCGCATGTCAGCCCGGGCGACGTCGATGCTGATCGGCTTGGTGCGGAAAGCGACTTCAGTTTTGGTCGCGGGGAATTTTTCCTCGGGCTTGTCGCGGTGGCGGACTGTGCGTTCACGTGTGCTCAAGTTCAACGTGCCCCGTGCAGCGATTTGATACATCCCCGGCTTGAGCATCCCGTCAAACTTCCAGGGCAGCGCGAAGTCTTGCTGCCCGTTCATTCGCAGCGACTTGATTGACTCGCTGCCTAGCTCCAACAACATCGTTCCATCGGTCATCAGCATCGTTTGCCGCGGCGCCGCATCGGCTTTGCCGTCAACGCTGATGACTTCCCATTTGTCGGCCCCAGGTGCTTTGATGGCGAACTCCATCGAATCGAGCGTCGCCTCTCGGTCGAACATCTGCCCTGACATTTCGGCATCGGATTGATCGATCGGACCGCCTTTTGTTTCAAAGTGAACCGCAATTCGCATCGGATCACCCGTGGTAATCGCCGGCAAGATCGGCCGGGCTTTGACCACCAGATCGAGCTTGTCCATTTCGGACGTGACGATGGTGGGGTCTTCAGGCTCCGCCGGCTTGTCGGCGAGTTGGGCAGGCGCGGCCAGGGGAGGAACCGCATGGGTTACGCCGACGGCACACAACAGCAGGGTCAAAACGAAAGCTGGCGTCCGACTGTTCATCTTCATATCTCCTGCGATTGGCCCCTGGATAAATCGATGCGACAAAGTGAGACGCGCATACACACCCGCGCGTTCCCATCATTGTGGCAGAAAGCCTAATGGGACGCGAATTGAATTTGGGGAATCGCCCGCGAGACGCGACTAAAAGATGCCCATCGCCAAAAGGCTGTAGCGGACGACAAGCCCGGCCGCGACGACGCTGACCATGCTCATCAGCTTGATGAGGATGTTCAGGCTGGGGCCGGAGGTGTCTTTGAACGGATCGCCGACCGTGTCGCCAACGACGGCTGCTTTGTGAGCATCCGTTCCCTTTCCGCCGTGAGCTCCCGCTTCGATGAACTTCTTGGCGTTGTCCCAACTTCCACCCGCGTTGGCCATGAAGACCGCAACGCAGAAGCCGCACGTCAACGCCCCCACAAGCAAACCCAATACGCCGCCAACACCGAGGAGAATGCCAACGACAATCGGCGTGGCGAGGCCCAGTAGCGATGGTACGATCATCTCTTTCTGAGCCGCCTTGGTACTAATCGCAACTGGCGCCGCGTAGTCGGGCTGGTCTTCGCCCTTCATGATACCGGGTTTCTCGCGGAATTGCCGTCGGACTTCTTCGACCATACCTTGTGCAGCGCGCCCGACCGCCTTCATGGTCATCGCACAGAAGACAAATGTTGCCATGGCCCCTAGGAAGACCCCGACGAGCACTTTGGGGTTCATCAGCGAAGCGTCGTAGTACGTCGTAAACTGCGGCAGCGTGGCCTTGTGGACGTCGACCAGCGGTGCTTGGGTCGCGGTGAACGATACCGCGTGGCCATCGCCGTGCCCGCCGTGTCCGACGGTGAAGAACCTGTCGTCCACCCGTTCGCCGAATGTTTGATCGCCCCAATTCATGGGGTCGTCCTTGATGTTCAGCGCCGCGTGGCGTATATCGTTCGGCATTGCCAGATAGTAATCCTGGTACTCGTGCGCGCGTTCCTTTGCTTCTCCTTTGCGGGTTTGATGCACGATGAAGCCGTTGGAAAGTTTGTAAAAACCAGGTTCGGCTTCCGCAACGACTGCGTCTGCGCCCCAATGTTCGAAGCCCACGCGGACTTCCTCAATGTAAGCCGCAAGCAGCGCCAACGCGGTTAATGCCGCTGAGCCGATGGCGAAGCCCTTACCAGTCGCGGCTGTAGTATTACCGAGCGAATCGAGGGCGTCGGTCCGTTCGCGGACGATCGGTTCCAGGCCCGCCATTTCGGCGTTGCCGCCTGCGTTGTCAGCAATCGGACCGTAAGCATCGGTCGCCAGCGTGATGCCGAGGGTGCTGAGCATTCCAACCGCGGCGATGCCCACGCCGTACAAGCCGAGAGCGAAATAGGTCACGTCGGTGAAGTTAAACCCGTTCGCCAGCCCGAAGGCCAACAGGGTGGCAACCGCCACAACGATCACAGGAACCCAAACGCTCATCATGCCGTCGGCGACGCCGCCGATGATGATAGTCGCCGGTCCGGTTACCGCTTGATCGGCCAGTTTCTTGGTCGGTTTGAACTCATCGCTGGTGGCGTATTCGGTCCACTTACCGATGATCCAGCCCGCCGCCAGGCCGACGGCAATGCTGAATGCCACACCAGGAACGCCGAACAGCAAGGTTCCTTCTGTCTTGGGCATCAGCCAGTAGGTCAGCCCAACGGCGGCCACGATGACTAACACCGTCGAGAGGTTGATCCCGCGTGCGAGGGCGGCCAGCAGGTTTTTCTGCGAGGCCCCTTCTTCGGTTCGCACCATGTAGATGCCGAAGATCGAAAGCACAATGCCGATGCCCGCAATCGACATCGGCAGGAACAACGCCTGGAGTTGTGCCGAAGTGCTATCAAGGCCGGTTCCGCCCAACAGTGAATCGGTCGAATAGGCCGCGACGCCCAGGGCGGCGGTCGCCAGGATCGAACCGCAATAGGATTCATAAAGGTCGGCACCCATTCCGGCGACATCGCCTACATTGTCGCCCACGTTATCGGCGATGGTGGCCGGGTTACGCGGATCATCTTCGGGAATGCCCTGTTCGACTTTTCCGACCAGGTCGGCACCCACGTCAGCCGCCTTCGTGAAGATACCGCCGCCAACACGGGCGAAAAGCGCCTGGCTGGAAGCGCCCATGCCGAAGCAAAGCATTGTCACCGTAATGGCGACCAGCGAAAGGGAATAATCAGGGCTGATCATCGGTACAACCCAATACAGGATTGCAAACCAGGCGGTAATGTCTAGCAAGCCAAGCCCGACGACCACCAGGCCCATCACGGCCCCGCTGCGGAAGGCGACTTGCAGCCCTTGGTTCAACGACTTCTGTGCGCCCGCTGAGGTACGGCTACTCGCCCAGGTAGCGGTCTTCATGCCGAACCAACCCGCCAGGCCGGAGAAGAAACCGCCGGTCAGGAAGGCGAACGGAACCCAAGAGCTCTGCACGCCCGCGAAGGCTGCAGCTCCCAGCAACACGAAAATCACGACGAAGAAAATGGCGACAACTTTGTACTGTTGAAAGAGGTAGGCGTTTGCACCTTGGCGAACGTACCCGGCGATTTCGACCATCCGCTCGTTGCCTTCGTCGGCGGTCATCATCTTCTTGAAGAATAGGTAGGCCTGCAGCAACGCGACCAGCGACATCACAAAACAAAACGCCCAAATGCCCATGAACATTCCGCCTTTGGGTTTCGCGTCGGCGTTATTCGTTTCGTTTGCCGGAGCCGCGGTGTCATCCGTATCGTCTTCTTCGTCCGATCCATCGGCGGAAGCGCCGTCCGCGTCGCTTGCGTCTTCATCCGCCGCGCTGCCGTCGGCGGCCGCGTCAGCCGCAGCATCGGCCGCGTCGCCGGCTTCGTCTTGGGCGGAGGCCGCCGGTGCCATTGCCAGCATCGCCGCAACCGCCAGGGCCGCGAACATCCAGGCCATCCAACCTGCTTCAAACTGCTTGATCATTGCTGCATAAACCTTCAGTAATGGGTTAAGAGAATCGCCCCCGGCCAGCGGGAAAAAGGGCGGGGCCATAGGCGAAATGCTTGGCGGGAAGAAATGCGTCGTTGTTGATGTGCTCCGTCACCCGGCGGGACGCTATCGCCGAATAATTCGGCGCTTTGGGAACGAATCGGCAAATTCGCGCAACTCGTTACGTCGTCGGTGGTTGCTTAAAGGCCGGAGTTTACCCGTCGATTTGCGATGCTGTCAACTCCAAGCCCTCTATTCCGCCCAGATTCCAGCGAAAGTTCTGGAAAAACCAAGCCGACTTGGTTATTCTGGGCAGTACAGGGCAAGTCACCGTTTGAATGCGGAGTTTTTGAAATGAAATGCTATTGGTGCGTTCTTACCGCTCTCATCGTCTCGCTGGCTGTCAGTGCCACCTTGCAGGCCGACACCCCCATTCGCCGGCCCGACAAGTTCAATCCAGACGACCGCACGGTAGATGTATTCGCAGCGATGGAAGCGGGCGAGGTGGAAGTCAAGTTCATCCCCAAGGATGAAAAGGAAGCTGTGTTGTTGGTGGAGAACAAAACCGACAAGCCCCTGAACATCAAGATGCCCGAAGCGTTCGCCGGCGTTCCCGTTTTGGGTCAATTCGGCGGCGGCGGGTTGGGCGGTGGCGGATTGGGCGGCGGTGGCCTCGGCGGTGGCGGGCAAGGCGTCGGCGGTGGTCTTGGTGGCGGAGGGCTCGGTGGCGGCGGCCTCGGCGGCGGCGGTGCCGGCGGCGTGTTTAATGTCGCCCCCGACAAGATCGGAAAGCTGAAAGTTAAGTCGGTCTGCCTGGAACATGGTAAGCCTGATCCTACTCCGAAGATGAACTACACGATCAAGCCCATCACCGAACTGACGGACAAGCCGGAAGTGATTGAAGTTTGCAAGATGCTAGTTCGCGGCGAAATCGATCAAGCCTCGGCCCAAGCTGCCGCTTGGCATTTGCAAGATGGCCTCACCTGGCAGCAACTGGCGGCCAAGGAAAAGGTGCGTCTCTCCAACGGTTATGTCGAGATGTATTTCAACCGCGGCAACATCGCGCTGGCGATGAAGGCCACGGTCGCCGCGGCCGATCGCGCTAAAGCAACGCCGCAAGAGATCAGCCCTGGCGAACAAGGGGCTGAGTAGGCACGCCGGTCTTCCAAGGCCGTCAAATCTATTTCGGCAACTGCAAAGATTCGAGCGGTCCCACCGCCACGGTCATGTTGTGCGATAGTGGATACTTCTTCAGTAGGCGGTTCACCTCGTCGACGGTGACCGCCCGGTACTGATCGACCGTTTGCTTGACGCTGCGATATTCGCGGCGTCCGATCCAACCGCCACCGACGGTGAATAGCCTGCTGGAAGGCCGTTCGCTGCGCAGCACAATGTGCGCACAGACCTTGGCTTTGGCTTGTTCCAATTCCTCTTCGGTCACTCCGTTCACTTCGACAGTGCGCTGAATATCGGACAGCCGCTGCAAGTTCTCCTGAGCCTGCTCGGGCGCGCAAGACATGTAGGTCATGCCCAGCCCGACCCCTTGGTAATCATACGGCCAAATGGCGGCTGATTCCGCCAGCCCGGTTTCAATCAGATCCCAGTACAGCCGGCTGCCGCTATCGTCGCCCACGATGGTCGCCATCATCCGCATCGCATACCGCTCATCATCTTCGGTCGCCGGGCCGGCTGAAATTTGCACCAGGTATTGCTGCGTGGCAAGCTCCTTTTGAATCACGGTTATGCCGCGCTCCGGCGCGGCGGGCGCATCGTCGTGGGCGGCCTGAAAATTCTCCCAGTCGCCGCAATACCCTTCGGCCATTTTGCAAAGCTCATCAAAGTCGACATTGCCCGCGGCCGCCAGCACAATGTTGCTGGGGCTGTACTG
>CALBTA010000345.1 GCA_937967755.1 uncultured Planctomycetaceae bacterium
GATTATTACACGCAGGCTGTTCTGGAAAGTGATGTGCGGATTTGCAATGACATCGACTCGACGGCCTTGGAAGACCGTCGTACCGGCGCGGGCGGATTTGCGTTGAACTTCGGCGAAGTCGATGTCAGTTGGCAGACGGTGATGTTCAAGAAGATCAAGTTCGACACCAGGGAGAACGTCGGCTACGGGCCGGTCGATATACCCGCGCAAAGTTTGCCGACGACCGCATTCTGGCTAACACCTGACGATGAAATTCGTGTGAAGCTGAAGGCCGAAAAGCTTCGTACTGGCGAAGCCTTGTGCGGGCTGCGGAACTTAGCGGTCGTCGCCCTGCCGATGGTCGCCATGTGCGATAGCCGCGACATCAGCGGCGTGGTCGATAGCAAGAACCTCGGCCGCAGCACGATGATCGTTTACGACCGTTACCCAGGCGGGCTGGGTTACAGCGAGAAGGGATTTCATAACATCCAAGCGCTGTTAGAACTTTGCCATGAGCTGGTCGGCGAGTGCCCTTGCGAAGATGGTTGCCCAAGCTGCGTCGGCCTGCCTAACTTGCGGCCGGCCATTCACAGCGACCCCGACCTGACCCGCGGCTACCCCATGCCCAACAAACGCGCGACCGTGCGGTTGTTGGAATTGCTGTTGAACGACGTCTAGCGCAAATGCTAACCAGACGCGCGTTTGTAAAACGGCAAGTCGACGACCGTCATCTCTTCGCGGCGGCCGCGGATGTCGACTTGCAGCTTCGTTCCGGCCGAAGCGAACTGCGGGGCGACGTAGGCCATTGCGATGGGCTTTTCCAGCGTTGGCGAGAACGTGCCGCTGGTCACTTCGCCGACTTGCTTGTCCCCGTCGAACACGCCGTAACCTTCGCGCGGAACGCGGCGGCCGGTCAATTCCAATCCAACGCGAACGGGCAGAGCCGCGTCTTCCTTCTGGGCGGCGATGGCGTCCCGGCCGATGAACTGCCGGCCTTTCAAGTTCACCGCAAAGTTCAAGCCCGCCTGAACCGGGCCAATCTGTTCACTCAGTTCGTGGCCGTACAAAGGCATGGCGGCTTCCAGGCGCAGCGTGTCGCGGGCACCCAAGCCGGCGGGCGCGATGCCCACTTCGGCTCCGGCGTCCATCAGCGCCTGCCAAATGGCGGCCGCCGCATCGTCGCTGACGGTCAGTTCGACCCCATCTTCGCCAGTGTAACCGGTACGGCTGATCATGGCTGGGTGCCCGGCGACCATGCCATGAAGCCCGGTGTAGTAACCAATCTCAGCCAGCGGCACATCGGTCAGCGACTGCGCCACGGCAATCGCCTGCGGGCCTTGCACGGCGATCATCGCGGTGTGGGTGGTTTGATCGACGAATTCAACATCGTCGGTCAAGTGCTGCTCGATCCAGGCGACGATCTTTTCGCAACTGCTGGCGTTGACCACCATCTGGTAGTACGGGGTATCGCCTTCACGCAAGTGGTAGACGAGCACGTCATCGAGAATGCCGCCGTTTTCATTGCAGATCAAGGAGTAGCGTACTTTGCCCAGCGGTAAACCGTTGATGCGGCGCGTGCAAAGGTGATCGAGAAACTTGTCCGCCGCTTCCCCATCGAATCGCAGCCGACCCATGTGCGAGATATCGAACAACGCGGTGGCATTTCGACAAGTGTTGTGTTCCTCCACGATGCTGGAGTACTGAACCGGCATCGACCACCCGCCGAAGTCGACCATCCGCGCACCATGGGCGGCATGCCAATCGTGCAGCGGTGTTTGCAGAAGGGTGGCGGTCATAGGCTCGTTTTGATTTTAGCGGTAGATGTGATGCTGACCAGGGGCGGAAAGGAAAAGGAAACTTTTTGACAGTCAAGCATCGTGTGACATACGCTGGATTGCTGAAGGCTTGACCACTCTTGCACACGCTGTGCACCGATTCGTGCGACGCTCGTCGAATCATCACATCTCATTTTTCTTTTTTCCTACATTGACAAGAAGGAGATTTTTCGATGCCAACCTTACTGATTTCACGATCGTGCCAACCTGAGGCAGACCGACTTGTCGCAATTGCGCGAGCCTCCGGCTGGCAACACCAGTGGTTGCACGAGCGAAGCGGTCCCCCGCACGTGCATGGTCAACAGTTCGCGCTCTATGCGGAGACCGACATTGCGCTGCGTGTTGCCGAAGACCACAACTTAGTTCTGCTCGAACCACAGTACGACGAACTCGTGCATTTGCCCGATCAATACACCAGTCGTGTAGTTCGGCTTATGACGCTAGGGGAGGCGATGCAGCTGCGCGACTACCAATTCATTAAGCCTGCCGACTGCGCGCACAAAGCATTTGATGCAGCGGTTTACGAATCGGGTGAGTACATCTTGTGCTCGGACGATCTCGCTCTCGAGACGCCTGTGCTAGTTTCCGAACCCGTGTCGTGGTGCGTTGAATATCGGGTGATCGTGCTTGAAGGAAGCATTCAGACGTTCTCTCCATACATTCGCGGCGGGTGGCTCGCCCGAAATGCCAACGAAGAATGGCCGTACCCCAAGCAAGAGGCCGAAGGCATGATGACTTTTTGCAGCACTCTGTTAAACGATCAGAATGTGAAGATGCCGCCCGCCTTCACGCTTGACGTTGGAACTATAGAAGACAACGTGTGGGCGGTTGTCGAATTCAATCCGATATGGTGTTCGGGTTTACTAGGCTGTGAGCCAGACAAGGTCTTGCCTGCGCTTGACCGCGCCTGCATTCGAAAGTCCGAATTGAAGCCGGACGACGCGCCGTGGGTCATCGAGAGAGATTCAACGCAAGTGTGATGAGCGCAACACCTTGAATCAAGAATCTCGTTGGCTTCGCTTGGTCGGCACATTGCGACCTGAGGCATTCTTGCGCTTTGTCGCTTTCCTTTTCGCTTTACGCTTCGTCGTCTTCTTTGTCTTGCTTGTGGTCTTCGTCGCCGTTTTTTTCTTCCCCTTAGCAGGCTCGGCCTTTTTCTTACCCGCCGATTTTCCAGTTCCCTTCTTCGCTGTCTTCTTCGGTGTGAACTTTTTCTTCGAGGGGTGTTTGCGTTTGGCTGATTTCTTTTTGGAACTCTTCTTGCGCGGAGCGGTCTTGAGCTTCTCGACCAGGCGGTAGTCGAGTTGCCGGCGGTCGATGTCGACGTGCGCGACTTCGACGCGAATCAGATCACCCAAGCGGTAGCGGTTACCCGCCCTGTTGCCGATCAGCGAATGCACTTGGGAATCGTACTCGTAGTAGTCGTCGTCCATCGAACTGATGTGAATCAGCCCTTCGGCGGGCACTTGCGTCGCCTGGGCGAATAGGCCGAAATCCTGTACGCCGGTGATAACCGCGTCGAACTGTTGCCCGATGCGGTCGGCCATGTAGCCCAGCAGTTTCACCTTGGTCAGCTCGCGTTCGGCCGCTTCGGCCCGCTGCTCGCGGTCGCTGCAATGCTCGCCGAGGACGACCAGCTTTTCATAGTCGTTGGCCGGCTTACGCCCGGCGATGATGTCGTCCAGCAGCCGGTGAACGGTCAGATCAGGGTAACGCCGAATGGGCGACGTGAAGTGGCAATAGTGCTCACTGGCCAGGGCATAGTGCCCCACTTCCTCAGGGCCGTAGACCGCCTTTTGCATGCTCTTCAGCACGGCAAAATTCACGCTTCGCTCATACGGCTCGCCATGCACCTCGGCCAGAATGCGTTGAATTTCAAATCGGTCTTGCAGGCTGCCACACTCGATGCCGAAGTCGCGGACGAAATCGGCCAGCGTTCGCAGTTTCTTCGCGTCGGGGCTGCCGTGTATTCTTCGCAGGAAGAACAACTCGCGATCGTCCAGCAACTCGGCGACGGCTTCATTCGCGGCCAGCATGAACTCTTCGATGATCTGATGGCTCTCGGTATGCTCGCGAAGGTGGGCACCGCTGACCTGGCCGTCGCGGTTCAGTTCAATCTCGACGTCCCGCATCGAAAGTTCCAACGACCCGCGCTCGAACCGGCGGCGGCGAAGCATCATCGCCAACTCGTGCATTCGACCCAACAACGCGTGAACTTCAGGCGTTAGTTTCTTTTTCCACGCCGCCGGCTTCGCCAAATATTCGTCCACTTCTTCATAGGTGAACCGCCGGCAACTTTTAATCGCCGCCGCGGCTGGCTCGCAGCTCACGCGCGCTCCGTCGGGAGTAAATTCGATGAAGACGGTCTTGGTGTACCGCACGCGGTTGGGCTGCAAGCTGGCGAGGTTGTTGGATATGATTTCCGGCAACATCGGGATCACGCGGTCGGGCAGATAAACGCTGGTCGCCCGATTGCGGCCTTCGCCATCGAGCGGCGAACCGACCGGCACGAAGTGCGAGACGTCGGCGATGTGAACGCCCAGCCGCCAGTGACCATTCTCGATCCGCTCCAGCGAAATCGCATCATCAAAGTCGCGGGCGTCGACCGGGTCAATGGTGATGATCGTCTCTCTGGTCAGGTCGGTGCGGTCGCCGACCGACTCATCAAACTGTTCGGCGATCTCTCGGGCGTTCTCCAGCACGTCTTCAGGAAACTCACCCGGCAAGTTGAATTCGTGAATGATCGACAGCGTGTCGACGCCGGGCTGGCCCCGTTTGCCCAGCACCTTGACGATCACCCCTTCGCCGTCGTGCCAGTGCGTGGGAAAGCGGACCATTTCGATGACGACTTTGTCATCGGGCGCAGCGGCCTTGGCACCGGGATCGCCGACCGGGATCGCCTTGGAGAAGACGCTGCCATCGATCCGCACGAACGCCCCGCCTTGCGATTCGTAGTACGTACCGACGAACTGGTGGGTATCGCGTTCGACGATGTCGATGATTTCGCCACTGCGTTTGTTGCCGCCGTGGCCAGCCCGCCGGTTCAGCCGAACCAGCACAACGTCTCCGCTGCTGGCATCTTTGGTTTGCTTGGCGGGGATATGAATATCCTGGCTGCGATCGCTGACGCTGGTAGAACTGCGCGGGCGGACGAAGCCTGCCCCGCTGCTGATGCGGCGAAAGACTCCGGTGATCTGATTGCCCGAGCCGCTCGCCCCGGCGTCACCTGCCTTCCGCACCACATGGCTGCCGCCCCAAGAGAGCCGCCCTTTCTTCGCCAGCCGCTTAATCACGCGGCGAACCGACTTCACGTCGTCTTTTTCCAGCCCCAATTTTTTCGCAATGACTTTCGGCTTGACCGGCTGGTAGGTGTCGCCGTTGACCAATTCCACAATTTTTTCCGACAGAGTTTTTTCATCCATGCTGAAAGTGTACAAGCCCCAGCGGGCAGCCGATAGATGCACGGCTTGAGGGTAAGACAATCGATCATCCGAAAAGGTTCACTCGGAGCCGTCGCGCAGGACGGAACGCCGATCCGTTCGACGCGATTAGGACCGACTACCGAAGGCTTTCGAGCAACCGTTGTTGCTATAATGAAGCGTGACGCATCTTGGAGTATTCTCATGCCCATTCACGATTGGTCACGCGTGTTCCCTGGAACGTTCCACGATTTCCATTCGTCGTGGATCACGCATATCAAGGAAGCCCTTAACGCGGACGTCTTACCGCCTGACTATTTCGCGCTCGCCGAGCAACAGGCGGCGAGCGTTATCCCCGATGTGCTGACGCTTTCCACTGCCGAAGCCGCGACTGAAAACCCCTCGACAAGCGCGGGAGAACATGCTGGCATGTTGGCGGTTGCCGAAGCGCCGCCGCAGGTCAGCCTGCATATGACCGCCGACGAGGGAAGTTACTACCGCTTGGCGCGGCGCACGCTAACCATTCGGCATCGGTCGTCGCGCCGCGTTGTCGCGATGATTGAGATTCTATCGCCTGGCAACAAAGACAGCCGTCAACACTTCGCGCAGTTCGTTGACAAGGCAGTCTCTGCTATTGGACACGGCATCCATCTCATGGCGATTGACTTGTTTGCGCCCAGTACGTTTGACCCACAGGGCATTCACGGGGCGATTTGGGAAGTTGTTGGAGGCAATGGTTTCGACATGCCAACTGACAAGCCGTTGACGCTGGCTTCATACGCGGCGGAAGCGATTCCACAAGCGTATATCGAAGCTTTGGCCATCGGAGATCATCTGCTTGCGATGCCGCTGTTCCTGGAGACCGGACGCTACATACCAATCCCGCTTGAAGAGACTTACGCGCGTGCCTACCGCGGCGTTCCAAACGTCATTAAAGAAATTGTTGAAGGCCGGGCGGATTCGGAAACAGGGTAACGGACGTCGTCCCGCCTGGGTTACTCTGCCACAACAAACGGCGTTAAATTCTCCCGATGCCAATCGGTTCTCAGAGTATTGCAACGGATTGGACTTTTCCCGTTGTCGAATTCTTTGGTTGTGGCACGGATTGGCAATCCGTGCTACAGCCGACGTTCCTACCCGCCGCGGTATTCCGCGCTGTTGGTGATCGCCCACCAGATGTCGTCGAGCGCCGCGGCAGTTTGGCCCGGTTGCGATGTGATCATCCGCTGCGCGGCGGCCAATTCATTTCGCGTTGGCCGGCGTGCGAGCGCCTCTTGGAAGATGTGCTCGATCTTCGCGGCGACCGACATGTCGCTGGCGGCGATGCGCTTCACAAACCCGTTGGAAGACGTTTCGGCTTCCGCACCTTGGGTCGGAACGAAGATGTCGCCCGCTCCCTGATCGCCGCTCGCACCAGAATCAACGCGGGCGAACATCACCGAGCCGGTCATCCCAACCGG
>CALBTA010000346.1 GCA_937967755.1 uncultured Planctomycetaceae bacterium
GCGGCTGATTCGATGGCCGCCGAAAACCATGGAATGACGCAAGCGTCGCTGCAACATGCCTGCGAATATGAAACGTCGCTGATGCTGCATTTGCACAAGAGCGTTGTGGTGATGGAAAGCGCCGTCGGCTACGACGGGTCCGATCCGCCTGTCCCGCCGGGCGTAAAGCTGGCGGGGCGGTTTAATATGAAGAGCGAAACCGGTGCCCTCGGCTCGCCAGAGTTGGCGACTGAGGAAAAGGGTAAGTCGTTGCTCGACGCTGTGGTGAAAGACGTCGGCAGCCTAGTCAAAGACATGATCGCCTGGCCCGTTCGCGAAGTGCTGGGGCCGATTGATCCTGAGTAGAGAATTGTCGTTGCCAAGGAGAATGTGATGTCGACACTTTTGCTGGCCCTCTGCCTTCTTTCCGCTGACCCCGCCGACAAGCCCGCCTGGCAGCCGCTGCTCGATGGTAAGACGTTGGAAGGTTGGAAGGTCGTGGAGTTCGGCGGCGACGGTAAAGTGAAAGTTGAAGACGGTAAGGTGGTGATGAAAATGGGCAATTCGCTCACCGGCATCACTTATGACAAGAAGGATCTGCCGACGTCGAACTATGAAATCCAACTCGAAGCGCAGCGTGTCGACGGCATCGACTTCTTCTGTGGGCTGACCTTCCCAGTCAAAGATTCCCACTGCTCGCTTATCGTCGGCGGTTGGGCTGGCGCGGTCGTGGGGCTTTCGCGCATCGACGACAAAGACGCGTCGGAGAACGACACCACCAAGTACATCACCTTCAAGACCGGCCAGTGGTACCAGATTCGCCTGCGCGTCACCGACGAAAACATCTCCGCCTGGATCGACGACAAACAAGTCATCGACCAAGACATCGAGGGCAAAAAAATCTCGACCCGCAACGAAGTCGATCTGTCCAAACCGCTGGGCCTTTCCGCCTGGCAAACGACCGCGGCTGTGCGGAACTTGCAGATTCGCGAGTTGGATAAAGCTGAATAGACCTCGTGGAGTGATCACGAACTAGCCAGCCCAGCCTAAAGCGTGGGGGCTTACTTCGCGAACATGGTGCCTTCTGAGCCCACTTTACTTTTTTGCGGAACGGCGGGCGGGGCTGCCGCGTCTCAATCTGCGATACCGGGCGTGGCAACCAACATAGCCCGGCTGTAAACCGTTGCGTGACAAGCACTTCGGCACTTCTATTGCGAGGATCGGCGATGAGCGTTCGAGAGAGAATCGGCTTGGTCAGTTTTATTACGGTCTGTTTGCTGGCGATGTGGGGCGTGAACGCGGCGGATGAACCCGCGGCGGCCGAGGCGAAGCCGTAAGCGATCGATGTGACGAAAATTCTAGGTGGCGAGCAGCGGTATTTGACCCACGTTTCCACCGACAAGCCGATTTATCGTCCTGGTGAGACGGCTTACGTGCGGGGCGTGGTGCTCGAACAGCTCACCAACAAGCCACTGCCCAATACGACCACCGCAACGGTTGAAGTCACCGGCCCCAAGGGTGACGTGGTCGCTTCGGGTCAGGCGCAGGCTCAGGATAGCGTGATCGGCTTCAGTTGGAAAATTCCCGAAGGCCAAGCCGGTGGCCAGTACACGGTCAAGGTCAGCCAACCCTGGACGGGCGATGCCCCGGCGGTTCGCAAGTTTGACATCCGCGCGTACCGTGCCCCTCGCTTGAAAAGCCAAATCAAATTCATTCGCGATGGCTACGGGCCGGGTGATGCCGTCGCCGCGCGGCTGCAAGTCGAGCGGGCCGAAGGAGGCGTTCCCGCCGGCGCGAAGGTCACGGTCACCGCGCGCATCGATGGCGAAGAGTCCTACCGCGGCGAGACGACCATCGACCAGTTCGGACGTTGCATCACCCGCTTCGATCTGCCGGAAGAGATCGCCCGCGGCGAAGGAACGCTGGCGATGGTCATCGAAGATGGCGGCGTAGTGGAAACCGCCAGCAAGACGATTCCGATCTTGTTGCAAACGGTTGATCTGACGATGTACCCGGAAGGGGGCGATCTGATTGCCGGCGTTTCCAACCGCGTTTACTTCGAAGCGTTCACGCCCGCGAAGAAGCCGGCCGATTTGGCGGGTATCGTCGTCGACAGCGCCGGCAAGGAAGTTGCCAAGTTCAAGAGCGAGCACGAAGGCCGCGGGCGTTTTACTTTGACACCGGCAATCGGTGAGAAGTATTCGCTGAAAATCACCTCGCCTTCGGGTATCAAAACGACCTACCCGTTCCCGGAACTTAAAGAGACGGGCGTTGCCCTTTCGGCAAAGAAGAACGTCTTCGACGATGCGGTTACTCTCACCATCGCGAGTCCGAAAGCGCAAACCGTGACGGTGAAGCTGACGAAGCGCGACAAGGAACTTTCCGGCGCGAAAGTCGTACTCAAACAAGGCGAAGCCGCGAGCGTTTCACTTCCCGCGGAGGCGATCTCGGGCACGTTGATCGCCACGGTCTACGACGAAGCCGGTCAGCCGCTGGCTGAACGGTTGGTGTTTCGCCAACCGCCGCGGCAACTTCAAGTTTCGATCAAAGCAGATCAAGAGCAATACGTCCCCGGCGGCAAGGCGAAGCTAACAGTCCGAACGACCGACGCCGACGGCAAGCCAGTCAGCGGCGTAGTCGGAATCACCGTGACCGACGACAGCGTGCTGGAGATGATCGAAACCCGCGAGCAAGCCCCACGGCTTCCGGCGATGGTGCTGCTGGAGAACGATGTTCGCAGCCTCGACGACGCGAACTTCTATCTGAATCCAGAAAGCCAACGCGGCCCGCTGGCCGTTGACTTGTTGCTGGGAACGCAAGGTTGGCGGCGGTTCGCATTGGTCGATGTCACGAAGTTCGCCAAAGCCCACGGAGACGACGCCCGTCGCGCACTGGCGATGCGCGTGCCGGTGGCACGCCACCACGATGAGTGGCTCCGCTGGCGGGTGGCTCGTCTTGGGGCTGTCATCGAAGAGGCGGAAGCGATTGCCCCACAAGCGGCGCCGCGCAGAGGCGTCGCGGACGACAAGCATAAAGGTGACGAAGACAAGGCCCACGGCGGCGACCACGGCCAAGGGCAGGGTCAAGGCCCGGGCGAAGGAAATCAGCAAGGAAACGGACAAGGTGGTCAGCAAGGGGGCCAACA
>CALBTA010000347.1 GCA_937967755.1 uncultured Planctomycetaceae bacterium
CTCGCGAGGCTCATAACCTCGAGGTCGCAGGTTCGAATCCTGTCCCCGCCACTTACTCATGCCCGTTGTCGCCTTTGCGGCAGCGGGTTTTTTGTGCGCGGACAACAGGCTGCTAAACTAGACGGAGATTCGGCCAAAATTTCGACCCGTCGTTTGACCACCAGACGTTTTCGATTGGAAGGTTCTTCATGATTTGTCATGATATTTCGCGACGACTTGCAGTGGCATGTGGGGCGTTGGGTTTGGTCGCGGTGATTCTCAATTTCGCATCGGCCGAAAAGCGGCCCAACATTTTGTGGATTGTGGGCGAAAATTTTTCCAATGATTTGGCGTGCTATGGGCAGAAGAATGTGGAGACGCCTAATTTGGACCGGCTGGCCGCCGCGGGTGTGCGGTATACCAACGCGTTTGCCACGTCGCCCGTTTGTGCGCCGAGCCGTTCGTGCTTCATGTTGGGAATGTATCAAACGACGACTGACACGCACCATATGCGTTCACATCGCGATGATGATTTCAAATTGCCCACCGGTATTCGCCCCATCACACACCGCTTAAAGGACGTGGGTTATTTTACGGCGAACATCACTCACCTCGGTGAAGAGGAGATGGGGACGGGCAAGCTTGACCTGAATTTCGTCAACGAAGGTAAGCTGTACGACACGAAACAGTGGGATGACCTGAAAGCGAATCAGCCGTTCTTCGCGCAGATCAATCTGCCTGAGGCGGAGTACGATATCTATGACCGCAAGTCGGCCGAGAAACCGCGTGTGCCGTGGGTGGGTGAAGAGTGGCATCCGCAGGTGGCAACCGAAAAGAACGTCACGCCGCCGCCCTATTACCCCGACCACCCGGTCGTCCGGCAAGAGTGGGCCAGGTACCTCAACTCTGTCAGCTGAGCGGAGGTGCGCGTCGGTAAAATTCTGGCCCGGTTGAAGGCGGACGGCATGGATGATGATACGGTGGTGATCTTTTTCGCGGACAACGGGCGGCTGACCGCCCGCGGAATTCACTGGCCGTTCGATCAAGGGTTGCGTGTGCCTTTGATCGTGCGCGATGCAAAGAACCACTCGATTCTTACCAAGAAGGAATCACCTGGCACTGTCAGTAAGCGAGTCGTTAGCCTGTTAGATCTGACCGCGACAATGTTGAGCATCGCTGGGATCGACCGCCCCCTGGGCATGCAAAGCCGGGTGTTTCTAGGCGAGCAGGCCGATCCGCCACGGCAGTTCGCCTTCGCCGCCCGCGATCGCATCGACGAGACCGAAGTGCGAATGCGCAGCGTTCACGATGATCGCTACCACTACATCCGCAACTTCACGCCCGGTGCTGGTTTTGAAACGCTTAACCGATATAAGGAAAAGTGCTTTCTCGCGAAGCCTTTGATGCGGAAACTGAAGGCCGAAGGGAAGCTGTCCGGCCCGCCGCTGGCGCTCATGCAACCCTTCCCGGAGGAAATGCTATTCGACACGAAGGCCGATCCGCACGAGATTGAGAATCTCGCTGCCTCCAAGAAACCGGAGCACCGCGCAGCACTTGTGCGGTTGCGAACCGCAGTGGACACTTGGATGATCGAAACGGGTGATCGCGGTCATATCAAGGAACCGCGCGAAGTCGTCGCCCCGTTCGTCAAAGAAATGCACGATTGGTTCGGCACGCCGGATTGGGTCCTGGAGAATTAGCCCTGACGGCGAACTCTAAGTCGTCGTGCGGTGGAATGCCCACTCGTCGCCTTCGACTTCAAGAGAAAGGCAGGAACTTGACAGCTCTTTGATGCGGGCGACCGTGGTCTTCTGTTGGCCCTTGTCCGCACTGCGGTCGTCGACGATGGTGACGACGAAACTGAGTTGGTCCCCGTCAAGTGTCCAAGTGCCGACGGCGATTTCCGTGAATTTTTGTTCCTGCACGGACCTCCACACGACGGAACCGTCGTCACGTAACTCAAAAATTAGCTCGGCCCGCCCTAACCGGCTTTTCGCAACCGTGGTGGCCCACTTCCCAATGAGCTGCTTGCTCGGGTCGGCAGGTGTTTCGTTGAGCTGTTGGGTCAGTTGCCCGCGTTGCTGCTGGCGAAGCACGATGTTCTCGCGTTCTAGTTTTGCAGCGCGACCGCCGAACACCATCCATGCGCCGGCAAATCCAATGACGACGGCCGCGAAGCCCACGATGGCGGTTCGAATGTCGCTCATGCCGCTGGCAGCTACTTGAAAAGTGAGCGATTGCCCCAAATCTATTGTAATGACACGGGTCGGGCTTGAAAGCCACTTTCTTCAGCCTGCGGAGATTGGTTCCGCCGGCCAGCTCATTCACAACACAGCCCAAG
The DNA here is from genome assembly GCA_937967755.1 of uncultured Planctomycetaceae bacterium. Taxonomy (GTDB): domain Bacteria; phylum Planctomycetota; class Planctomycetia; order Pirellulales; family Pirellulaceae; genus CALBTA01. Next base: position 2,321 of record CALBTA010000347.1, read on the forward strand.
GGCGTATGATTTCCGTAGTTGTAGATTGTCCGCGACACCCATGTACTTTTTTGCGAAAACGGAGCGAGAACTATGAATCGGATTTACACACTGAGTTGTTTGTCGCTGTTGGCCCTCTGCCTGGTTGGTTGCCCGGCCGCCGAAACTCCACCCGCTGGCGACGTTGCTTCTGGCGATGGCGAAGCGACAACCAACGCGGCTGACGGCCCCGCACACGGCCATTCGCACGACGACGCCGATGCACTGACCTGGGAAAAGGAGGACCTCGCTCACGAGGGTTACGTCATCCATCTCGGCTTGCATGGCCCGCACCTACATTCGGGTGAAGAAGCCGAAGTGGCGGCTATCGTCCTGAAAGATGACGAGTCCGTGGCGGATGCCAAGGTGTTTGTCACCTTGTTGGATGAGGCGGGCGAGGAGGTGATTGCCGCGGAGCAGGAAACGGTCTATGAACCGGAGACACCCGACGAGCCAGCGCACTTCGCGCAAGCTTCCTTTGACATGCCCGAGGACGCGCGGCGTGTGGTCATTCGCTACCGCATCGAACTGCCGGAGGCGTCAGAGTTCGTCAATGATGTGCTCTACAAAGTCGACTGAAACTATACGTCAAGCGCCGACTGCCCAACGTAAAGTTGCAGAATCTGACTCTGCACTTTGATCGCCCGAATCAATACCCAGATTTGATCGGGTGTAAATTGGCGGGGGTCGCTGCTGGCCAGCTGCTCTAGCTCAACGGTCATCGCCGCGTGCTGGTCGGTCGCCGACTGCAATTGCAGGCTGGCTTTCTTCCACGCTGAAGTGAGCCGCTCTTCACTTTTCAAGTCACCGAACTCTTCCACCCTGTTCGTCAACAGCAGGCACAGCCTGGCCACGTCGCTAACATCCGCTTCGGGTTGCAGGCTTTGAATTGACCGGGCGAGTTGCTCGCAGTTCATCATGTTGTCTCGTCTCGTTAATAGGCCGTGGAGACCCAGATCTTCGGCCGAACGGCCGGGCAGAATCAAGGGCGGCGATTGCATCGTCCTTCCAATCGCCTGACTACCAAACAGTAGCTTGCCTATGGCGAAAACGCGCCAATCCCGTCGAAAACGCGAAAAAACGACATGCATCGTTTGCTATGTTGCGTTCGGGCAACAGCAAGATGAGGGGATGGTTTTGCTATCGCAACGCGAAATGGTCAACTGTTGACCTTGAGCAACGCTTCGTAGTGAGCCAGCAGTTCACCCGCGCTGCTGGCGGCATCGAAGCGGGGAGCAACTTCGTCGAGGGTGGAGTTGCGCAGACGAACAATCACTTCCGGCCCGCTCAGAAGCAAGGTGATCGCACGGGCCA